>CAMWSZ010000006.1 GCA_947177005.1 uncultured Clostridia bacterium
TGCAGGGTACTCCGGTGAAAGAGCAGCAGGAGAAAACCTTGCAGGATACAGTGACTAAACTGGTATACCGCGAGGGCGGCTTTCCTGAAGATTCCGTTGCCACCCCCGCAAAGAAAACAGCACCTGCAATTCCACACGAACTGGTATATCAGGAGAGTGGACATACGGAACAGCTGCTTCAGCCCAACAGCGTTCCGGTCAAAGCTCACGATATCCGAACCGTACCGAGGACGGTACGGAACCGTCAGACGCTGCCGCTACATTCTGCCGCATCCCGAGATATCCGTATTTTGAACAGCCAAAGCGTTCGGTCGCTGGAGGAACATTCCCATCCCCTAAAGCGCCAAATGGTAAGACCGGCAGAGCTGGCCTATTTGCGGCAGCCCGCGCCCGAGTCGGAACAGAAGGAACCTGCGGCACTGCCCCAGTGGGCACAGAAGCTGCTGGAAAAGCCGTCGGGTTCAGAGGGGTATGCAGAACAGAACCGTTATTCTGCATCTGCTGGACGGATGCCGCCTGCAGGGCAGAAGTTTTCTTTGGACCGGACTGCGGGACAGACGGCTGGAACACAGATACGTCAGTGGACCGCGCCGAACGCGGCGGCTCCCAGCATTTCCTACCGTACACCAGCCGGGCCGGACCGCCAGCCTCAGCCCGCCGCGCTCAGCGAGCGGGAGCTGCGCCGGGCGGCAGATAAAATATACCGTATGATCGAAGAGCGCCTGCGCCGGGAGATGCGCAGAAACGGAAGATAAAGGAGAGACGTCATGTTTGCAGGTGCTGCCAATCCCAATATTTTGGTCCCGCTGAAAAAAATGCAGATCACAAATCTGGACACCAACAAGTCCTTCGACGTTCTCTACAATCCCCAGAGCTATCAGCAGAGCCGCTCGGCGGAATACGCCCAGCTCCCTGTAATGGGGACTGATGTGCCAATGCTCCAGTTCAACCACGGCTCCGGTGAGACATTGAAGGTGCAGCTGTTCTTCGACAGCCTCTCCGCCGGCAGCGAGGTGGGCGGCACGGATGAGGACAGAAACAAATTTTCTGCCAACAGCCGCCAGTCCTCTGCTAACAATCAAATCGACGTTCGGGATTATACGAAAAAAATTTATGACCTGACCCTTGTCCCGGGACCGAATGGACCGAAGCACGCGCCGCCCAGGCTGCGTCTGGTGTGGGGCTCCCTCTTTTTCGAGGGATATCTCATATCCTGTTCCCAGAACTTTGTCCGCTTTGACGAAAACGGACAGCCGGTACGGGCTACGCTGGACTGTGAGTTCCGGCAGTATATTGATCCGGCCATGCAAAACAGCCAAAGACCTTTGGAGTCGCCGGACACCACCAAATACCGGCTGGTGCATCAGAGCGACTCGCTCTGGTCCCTGGCGGGCAAGGAATACGGCGAAACCGGACAGTGGCGCGCCATTGCTTCCGCTAATGGCCTGGCCAATCCCAGAAAGCTCCGCACGGGCGACCTGCTGGTTCTCCCGGGGCTGGAGTAATTCCGTTTTGAGGAGGAGGCGGATCGCGTTTGGATACCGGTGTCTACACATATACCGGCCTGTCAGCCCAATACAATGGTTTTATCGCGCCGGCCAGTGAGATCGTCATCGGAAGCATAACAATCCAAAGCAACGAGTATCTGATTCCGGAGCTGGATGTGGATTTGGCGGCAGATGGAACCGCCAGCGGATGCAGCTTCACGCTGGACGGACAGTATGACGTTGCGAACAGCCGGTGGAAGGACGAGCTGGGCAAGGCCCTGCAGGTGGGCGCGAAGTTGATTGTCCGGGGCGGTTATGAGAAAAAAAAGGAGCTGTTTTATGGCTTTATAGACGATTATACCATTGAGATGAACAGCAGCGGCGCCCCGCGGGTACATATCAGCGGCGCAGACGGCTTGGCTTATTTAATGGATCTGCGCGAGCCGTATTACGGCGGACAGGAAAAAGCGGCGCAGATCGTGCGGAAAATCCTGAACAAAAGCGTCTCGGCCGGCTTTGCCACCAGCGTCAAGGTGGGACAGCTCAGCGATTTCGAGACGCCCATCGTAAAAGAACAGGTGGACGACTGGAAATTTCTGAACATGATGGCGCAGCGCCACGGGGCTACCCTGATGTCATCGGACGGGGAACTGATCTTCGATAAACTGATGGAGTCCTCCTCTCCGGTCTTGACCCTGACACACAACACCAATCTCCGTTCCTTCACCAGGCGGGTTTCTATGGCGCACCAGGTGGGATTTGTGGAGATCTGGGGCCGGGACGTGAACCAGAAGGCCATTAAGGGTGTGGTCAATTCCGTCAGCGTGGGGTCCGGGAAATCCGCCGCCCAGGTGGTCGGCAGTCTGAGCAGCGCCGGCCTGCGGGAGTACAGCGAGTTTGTCCGGACAGAGGAGGAGTGCAGGATCCTGGCGCAGAACCGGCTGAACGGCATCGCAATGGGATTTGTGTCCGGCGAAGGGAGCTGCATTGGCATCCCGGAGCTGATTGCCGGACGGTATCTGAAAATCGACAGCCCCGATCCCACTGTAAACGGCCAATATTTTTTGACAAAAGTCCGCCACAGCTTTACGCAGGACGGTTATACGACCTCGTTTGAATTCAAGGCAGCAAAAATCTAGGGAGGTGCAGCGCATATGGGCCTTGCCGAACAACTGGATGCTCTAATGGGCAATGCCGGCATCATGCCGGGACGGGATATGTCCCGTTTTGGACTGACTCTGGCTCAGGTGACCAATATCACGGATCCGGATAATTTCAACCGCGTCAAGTGTCTGCCCATTGGCTCCGAACCCAACGAGGAGACCGACTGGTGCTATGTCATGACCCCAATGGGCGGCAAGGACTGCGGGATGTTTTTCTTCCCGCAGGTTGACGATCTGGTGGTTCTGGCCTATCTGGATCAGGATGTACACCGCCCGCTGGTATTGGGCGGGTTCTGGAACACGGAAACCACACCTCCCTATCCGGTACAGGACGGGGTGTTCTATGAGTACAGCATCCGTACACCGAAAAAAACGGAGTTTGTACTCTATGACGAGGACCAGAAGCAGAAGGCAACCCTGATTATGCCGTCGGGAACCTTTCTCCGGTTGGATGACGAGGAGAAAAAAATCAGTCTCCAGGATAAGGACGGAAACAACAGTCTCGTCATGGATTTGGATAAGGGCGAGACGCTTATGAAGGCGAGTTCGAAAATTACTTTGGATGTGGGCGGGACGCAGATCATTATCGAAAAAAGCGGCAATATCACGATTAAGGGAAGCAGCACCATTTCCATAGAGGGCACCGATATCAAGTCTAAAGCCAGCAACGAAATAAAAATGGAAGCCATGCAGCTCGATATGCAGGCCAGCGGCCAGGCCGTGCTGAAGGGAACCATGGTCAAGATTAATTAGGGTCCTGCCGCAGTACTTCTTACAGAAACCGCCCAGGATACCAAGCCTTCCGCCCGGCAGCGGGAAAGAATTTTTTGTCAAAGCTTCGTCTATCAGGAAGGAGGGAACGCCCATGAACGGAAAAGAATTTTTGGGCCGCGGCCTGAAATTTCCATTGCAGGTGGATCCCAGGACCGGAATGCTGGCCATGTCGGACCAGGAGGAGGATATCCGGGAGGCCATCGGCATCATCCTGAACACCATGCAGGGAGAGCGGGTGATGCGTCCGGATTTCGGAACCAATATTATCGATTACGTGTTTTCTCCCTCTTCCAGCTCGGTCCGGCAGAGTCTGGCCCACGAGGTCTGGCAGCAGCTGCTGTATCAGGAGCCGCGTATCGTGGACGTTCAGGTAGAGTGCGGCGAGGCCGGCCAGATGGCCGGCGCAATCCTCGTGACGGTGAGTTATACGGTGCGCAGTACCAATAACCGCTATAATCAGGTATATCCCTTCTACGTGACGGAAGGCTCGGAAGGGGGCGGCATCGGATGAATCAGCCGGTATTGGACCCCCGGGACCTGAACGCGCTGCGGCGTCAGGTGGAAGCGCTTGCCCGGGCCTATACGCCGGAGTGGCGGTTCGAGTGGGCCAGAGAGGACCCGGGCGCCGCATTGGCGGAACTGTTCTGCCAGATGTTCGGGCAGACCGTGGACCGTCTCAACTCAATTCCGGAAAAATTCTATATCGAATTTCTGCGGATGACCGGCTATCAGCTGCCGGGTCCCGCCTGCGCGGCGGGCACCGTCCGCTTTACGGTGCATTACACGGTGGAAGAACCGGTTGCCGTACCGGCGGGCACCCAGCTCTTTACCCCGGACCAGGACGGGCAGAACATTGTCTATGAGACGGAACGGGCTATCGAGGCCACCTCCGCCGCCCTGCGGGACGTGTATCTGGTAGACGGGCAGCGCGACAGCATCCGGCGGCTTGATCTGACGGCTCCGCAGCGGTTTTTTGCGCCGGACGAGGGGGAGGAGCTGCAAAAGCACCGCTTCTTTTTCAGCGAGGACGACGTTCTGCGTCTGGACTGTCCCGCCCGCGTGGAGGTGGAGCTGCGCCAGGCCGCCCGTTATCTGGAGGAAGACACCGCCCGCCGTCTGACGGCGGAGGGCATGACATGGTCCTATCTCCACAATGGGCAGAGCCTGCCCTTCGATCAGGTGCGGCCCGACTGCGGCCGTATCCTTCTGGAAAAACGGAACAGCCTGAATATGGATCCGGACGGTTCCGGCCATGTCTGTATCGCCTGCCAGGGCAAGGCGGAACAGGCGCTGGAGGTAGAGGAAATCTTTGTGCGTACGGAGCCGCTGGACCGGTTCCCGGTGCAGAGCATGGCCTTCGGCGACCTGCCGGTTTTGCCGGGGGAGGGCGGCTACTGTTTTGGACGCCGCCCCGCCGCCTATGGGATGTTTTTTCTGCGCTCGGACACCGCCTTTTCCAAACGGGGGGCGCGGGTCAATCTGCGTCTGGAGATCCGTTCCATTGTGGATGAACCGGTTTCGGATGGTCCCCAATACGATTTCCGGCAGCCGATTATCGACAAGCAGGGCGCAGTGGCCGTTAAGCCGGACGACGTATACATCTCCGAGGTAGTATGGGAGTATTTTAACGGCCTGGGCTGGCGGCAGCTGGAGGTCTCCGGCGACCGAAACCCTTTCTCCTGCAAGCGTGAAGGACCGCTGGAGACGGTGTTTCAGGTGCCGGAAGATATCCGGGAGACCGAAGTCAATGCGGAACGGGGCCTGTTTATCCGGGCGCGGGCAGTGCGGGTGGAAAACGAGTATTCCATGTACCAGCGCTGGGTGGTTCCCTTTGTGCATGAGGCGCAGCTGCTGTGGCAGTACGAAAAGAGCAGGCCCGTCCGGCTGGCCGGAGCGGAAAACAATGGCGGACATATATGGGTAGAGGACACCAAACTGAAGCTTCGGGCGCTGGAGACGATGGAAGCGGCGCCCCAGGCGATGTATTTCCGCTTTGACCGGAGTCCCAACGCCATGCCGCTGTCACTGCGCTTTGAGATGTCCGGGCACAGGCCGGTGGAGGACCAGCTGCTGTGGGAGTGCTGGACCGGAAAGGAGTTCCAGCCGGTGCAGTGGCTGGATTTAACAGGAAACTTGCATCATACGGGCCATATGCTGATTTATCTGCCCGAAAAGCTTCCGGCAGCGCGGCTGCTGGGCACGGAGGGCCGCTGGCTGCGGCTGCGCAGAAGTTCATTTCTGCCGTGCGCCGCGCCGCGGGTGTCCGCCATTCGGTGCAATACGGTACCCGTCCGGCAGCAGCAGCGGGAGGACGACGTATTCTTTGATACCGGTATTTATGAGGGCAACAAGCAGGTGCGGCTTCTGTCAGGACCGGTACAGCGGTGCGAGGTCTGGATTGATGAGATAGCAGGCGTTTCCATGGCACAGGCCCGGGCGCTTGCGGATGTGTGCCCCACCCGTCTGGAGTGGGAGGACAGCGTCCTGCGCCGGTGCTGGGTGCGCTGGGAACGGGTGGAGGACCTGGGACTGGCTGGCCCGGAGGACCGGGTATACGAGCTGGACCCCTATACGGGAATCATCCAATTCGGGGACGGACAGCAGGGAATGGTCCCGCCGCGCGGGGACCACAATATCCGTGTCTCCTATACCAGCGGCGGCGGCGGGCGCGGAAACGCGCCGTCCGGCCGGGTCAACGCGCTGGTGGGTGCCCTGCCCCGCATCAGCCAGGTGGAGAATATCACCGCTATGAGCGGCGGAACGGACCGGTTTCCGCCCGAACGGGTGGAGGCACTGGGAAGCCGCCGTCTCCGCCACCGGGGCCGTGCGGCGGGACGCCGGGATTTTGAGGAGCTGGTGGCGGGAGCGTTCCCGCAGGTGAAGCATGTGCGGTGCTTTACCGGTCTGGACCGCCGGGAACAAAAGGCTCCCGGTCATGTGACGGTGGTGCTGGACGGCTTCGGCGGCGAGGGTATGGAGGAGCTGTGCGAGCAGGTCTATGCCTATCTGGCATCCCGGGCCAGCTGCTGCCTGGTGCAGGAAAAACGGCTCCATGTCTGTCCGGCGGTGCGCACGGCCATCAGTACAAAAGTGACCATCGGCGTGGAACAGCTGGACCAGGCGGCGGATACCCAGCAGGAAATTGTGCGCCGCCTGCGGAAGCTGATTGAAAAGACCTGGGGAAGCCGTCCCATCGGTGAACAGATCCGGCTGGATGAGATCTGGCGCACGGTGCGGGATACGCCCAACGTGCGGCTGATCCACCAGATTCAGGTGGAGGGCGCGTTTGACCGGGAGGGCCAGCCCCGTCTGGTACCCATTGAGAGCGAGACCAGACTGGCGTACGCCGTGGTGGAAAACGGCGCGCATCTGGTGCAGATACGATAACGGAAGGAGGGGTGCGGTATGCTGGTATCCAGACAGCTGGACGATCAGAGCTATGAGGAAATTGTCCGGGAGGCGAGAGGGCGTCTGCCCTGGCTGTGTCCTGTGTGGACGGACCACAACGCCCACGACCCCGGTATCACGATCATGGAATTGATGTCCTGGTACAAGGAGATGCAACAGTATCACATGGACCAGGTGACGCAGGCGATTCAGCGGCGCCTGCTGGCGCTGGCGGGCGGCCGTGTCCGGGCCGCACAGGCGGCGCGGTGCGCGATTGAGGCCGGTTCGGACTGCCCCGCCCAGCGGGAACTGGCACGCCTGACCAACCGGCAGGGGATCACCTTCGAACTGACGGAGCCGGTCCCGGCGGTGCGGGGAGAGCTGGCCCGTGTGCTGGTAGAGTCCACGGAGGGGCGGCGCGATGTCACTGGCATGGTGGCCGACGGACAGGCGTTCCAGCCGTTTTCCTTCGGGAAAGGGGAGTCCAGCGTACTGCTGATGGGCTTCCGGACTCTGCCGGAGGGAGCGCTCCGGCTGTGGTTCACTGTGGATGAGCCGAACCGCCGCAATCCCCCGCTGGACCCGCAGACCCCGCCCCCGCGGATTCTGGCTTGGGAAAAGGCGGGACTGGGACCTGTGGAGCCGGTTTCGGACGAAACATGGCGTCTGAGCTGGAGCGGATATATTACCTTCGCGGCGGAGGGTGTCTGGCCCCGCGGAGAGGACGGTTTGTACTGGCTGCGCCTGCGGCTGGCCGAACCGGGCTGTGAGGAGCAGGTGCGGCTGCGGGGCATCAGTGCCGTGCGGTACGAGGCCGCGCAGCAGGAGACACGCGCCAAGAGCCAGTACTGCCGTCTGGAGGACCAGCCCGGCCGGCAGGTCTTATTGGAAAGCGCTCTGGACCAGTGGGGCGATCTGGCGGTGTTCCTTCGGAAGGACGCCGGATGGGAGCAGATTGTACCGGAGAAGGATGAGGTCACCTCTCAGGGACGGACCCTGACGGTGGACGGAAGAGGCGGCGCACAGGACGGCGCGGACAATCTGTTTGTGGTGTGTCTGGACCCGATGTATCTGCCCAACCTGCTGTTCGACTGCAAGGGGCTGCCAGGGGAATCGCTGTATCTGGACCTTCGGGGCCAGCAGGTTCTGGATCAAAAACTGCGGCTGGTCTGCGACACCCTGGACCGGGACGGCGAAATCCGTCCGGCTCTGTGGCGGTGTGTAGACGATTTAAGCATATGCGGCCCCCGCGACCGGGTATTTACGTATGATCCCCGGCGGGAGACCGTTACCTTCGGCGACGGACTGCGGGGGGCGGTGCCGGCGGCGGGACAGGGCGCGGTGCTGGTGGCGGACCTTGTGCTGTCACAGTGCGGCAAAGGAAATATCCCCGCTAACGCCCGGCTGTCGTTTGTGCAGTCGGGGATTCCCGTGGACAACACCCCGGCCTCCGGCGGCCGGGACAAGGAGAGTCTGAACCAGGTCCGCGGGCGTCTGCTCCGGGAGCTGGACTCTACCCAGAAATGCCTTACCGCGCAGGATTTCGAGGACCGTGCGATGGAGACGCCGGGCCTGCGGGTGGCCGCGGCAAAGGCCCTGCCCGGCTATGCGGGACGGGAACGCCGTGCGGCAGCGGTGACGGTGGTCGTGCTGCCGGCCGGCGGCGCGGCGCGGCCTCAGCCGGACCAGCGGTTTTTGGATGCGGTCAGGCGGCAGATGGAGCGGCGGCGGCCAATCTGTGTGCAGGTCCGCGTGACCGGTCCCCAGTATATCCCCCTGTCGCTGGCCGCGCAGCTGTGGGTGAGCGGCACGGACCGGGCGGCGGCGGAGCAGGCCCTGCGGGATTTCTTCGCCGTGACAAAGGAGCGCATCGGCGAGACCGTCCGGCGGGACGATGTGACGGCCTGCTTGCAGGCCGTCCCGGGCGTATTGCAGGTGCGGCGGCTGGAGATACACAGCATGGAGGGCTACCGGACCGCCGGAGGCGATATCCGTCTGCCTCCGGACGCCATCCCCTATTGGAGCGAATTGGATCTGGAACTGGTCCGGGCATAGGGCTTGTAAGGGAGCGATTGTATGAGTGCCACGCAGGAATATCTGAACCTGTGCTGCGAGGAGCAGTGGAGGAAGGGGAAGTTTTTCCGGACACAGTGCCGCGGAGACGCCATCTGCCTGACGCCGGGCGAGCATCTGGGCCGGTACGAGCTGTTCCCGGTGGACAGCGGGGAATCCGGCTTTGTCTGGAGCCGCCTGAAACTGGAGGCAGTTCTCCCGCGGGACGCCGCGGTGCAGGTCTGCGCTGTGGCCGGAGACAGCCCGGTACGGGAGGAGGCGTTCGGCCCTCCCTGCGGCGCAGGGACCGACATCTATCTGGGTGTTGCCGGACGGTATCTGTGGCTGGCCCTGGAGCTGACCGGCGCGGGGGAAGAAAGCCCGCTTATCCGGCGGATTTCGATCCGTATGTCCGGGGACCATATGGTGGACTATCTGCCCGCCATCTACCGGGAACAGGATTTTACTTACCGTTTTTTGTCGGTTTTTAATAGTATGTTTCAGGATATGGAGGATGTGATCGACTGTCTGCCCCGGCTGCTGAGCCCGGGCAGCGCACCGCCGGAGATGCTGGACCTGCTGGCCGAGTGGCTGTGCGCGGACCCCTGGGACAGCCGGGAGGACCTGCGGGAACGGCTGCCGCATATCCTGGAGGAATATGAGATGATGTACACTGTGGAGGGGGTCAGAGCCAGCGCGGCGCGTCTGACCGGACGGGAGGCGCGGATTATTGAGCATTTTTCCGTGGATCCCAACGACCCGTCGTGCCGGAATCCGGATCTGTACCGGCGGCTGTACGGGGACGACCCCTACCGTTTTTTCCTTCTGCTGGAGGAGGATACTTTTGCGGACCGGGACAGTATGGAGCTGTTTCTGGACCGCATGGAGGACCGCATCCCGGCGGGAACCGGACTGGAGCTGGTCCTGCTGAAAAACCGGGTCCAGCTGGATTGGCATACTTATCTGGGAATCAACTCCAGGGTGGGCGGCTATATCCCGGCCGCCATCGACGAGAGAGTGACCATCCACTACGATACGACGATCGGAGGAGCAGAGCATGAGTAACGCGGACTTTTTCCCTATTGAGCGAAACCGGTATTTTTACGGCAAGCTGCTGACAGTCCGGGATTTTGAGATAGAACAGCGCTACACGCGGCAGAAGAGCCAGCTGCTCAACCGGCTGCGCTTTGGCGCGGGCGTGGTGTGCGGTCTGGGCGTCACGGCCGTGGACGATACCACGCTGCTGATTGAGAGCGGCATGGCCCTGGACTATCGGGGCCGGATGGTGGTGCTGGAGGAGCCGGCCCTGCGCAAGCTGCAAATGCTGGAGGGTCAGGAGGAAATCCAAGACCGTCCGGCGGCCTATCTGTGCCTGCGCTACGACGAAACCGACTTGGAGCCGGTGAACGCCGTGGGTGTGGACGCCGGAGAGAGCCGGCAGTTCAATATGACCCGCGAGGGCTGCCGGCTGTACCTCACCGCCCAGCCCCCGGAGTACAGGAGCCTGCTGGAAGCCCAGGGACTGGCGAATATCTGCCAGCTCTATTCCAGCCAGGAGCTGACGCTGGTACTGTCGGTCCCGGAAGCGGTGTGTGCCGGGGAAGAATTTTCCATACAGGTGCTGGTGGTAAAGAACGAAAAGACGCCGCCGGTGCATTTCCGTCTGGAGGGGGAGTGCGTTTTCGCCGAGAGCGAGAACGGACGGCTGGCGCTGGAATTCCGGGAGAGCCCGGAGGAGAAGCGCCGGGTTTATACGGCGTCGTTCCAGGTGAAGGCCCGGCAGATCAGCGAAATGGACAGCCAGCTGTTCCCCTCCAACGGGGAGCTGGATCTGGAACTGGGCAGCCATCACTATAAGAATTATATTGAGGTGGACGCAAAATGCCGTCTGTGCCGGAATCAGGAGCAGCTGAACGCATATATCCGTTCCCTGGACAGTCTGGACCGGCGTCTGCGGGGGCGGGACCTGCCGGTCTATCTGGCCAAGCTGGAGCTGATTAGTTCCTCCGGCAGTATGTTCCTGGCGTCGGTGACCAATCTGCCCTTCCGGCAGTCTATGGATAAAAAAAGCGGCGGCAGCAGCGGCGGTCTGGAGACCGTGACCACCTCGGTACGCAGCCTGGAGTACTGGCAGAAGCCGGATGTAAAGACGGTCTATCAGCCGTCGGCCGGCAGCCTGCACTTTGATTTTGGTATCCCGGCTCCGGAGCAGTACGACTACGCCGTGGCCCACGGGACCGTGGAGATGACCATGCCCGGCGGCCTGCGGGTGAACAGCCGGGTGTATTCCGAAGAGATCGCCCACGGCCTGGGGCCCGGCGCGGTGGATGTGCGGCTGAGCCTGGAGTTCCCGGACGAGGAGGGCGAGACAGCCCTTGTCTACGGTAACGCCGAGGTTTTCCGGAACAAAAAATCCCCGGAAGCCGTTCCTTGGGCGGAAGCGGCGGCGGTGGTCTACCCCCAGCGGGGGACCATGCGCATCGGCTTGTGGCTCCACGACATGGTGGAGGGCAACCGGCTGACCGTCCACTATTTTGCCCAGAAGCCGGAGCGGGATACCAGCCGGATTTTGGCCCAGAGGAAAATCAGCCTGACGGTGACGCCGGAGTTTGCACGGGTCAGCTGCGGCGGGAGCCTTCAGTTCCAGGGCGAAATCACCGGCAGCGAGGACCGGCAGATTCACTGGAGCATCCGGGAGGAGAACGGCGGCGCCATCGACCGCAACGGCATTTACCGTGCGCCGGAGCTGCCCGGTACTTACGAGATCATTGCCACAGCGAATGTGGACGAGTCGCTTCATGCCAGCGCGTTTGTGATTGTGGAATAAATGAAAATGAGCGGAGAGGAGAGGGATTCCTTGGAAGGCATTCTGATTCGGGAGCGCTATAAAGTCGTTCGGGTACTGTGGTGTGCCGGAAGCTACGCTGCCGTAGAGGCGGTGGATATTCAGGAGCGGGAAACCCCCTCCTTTCTGATTAACCTGTATGAAGGGGAACTGCTTCACCGTTACGGTGAAATTTATCAGCGGATGCAGGACTGTCCCGCGTTCTGCGGTATGTTCCTGGAGGCCGGGACGATGGCCGCCATTTTTCATCTCCCCGGACCGGGAGAGCCTATTGACGAGCTTTTTTACCGGGGAGACGAGTGGAGCTGGGAGGCGCGTTTGAACGCGGCGTCGAGGGTGATGCACCTGGCGCTGACAATGGCGTCCCTGCCGCCGGAGGTGGGCTGCGCCGCGCTGCAGTCCGACAATCTGCTGTTGGACCCTGTTGAAGGCGCGGCCAACGCCCGGTTCCTGATCCGTCCAATGGCGGAGATGACGCCCCGTGAGCTGGCCCTGACGGCGGGCGATCAGCTGAAAAAACTGCTGCCCCGGCGGTGGTCCTCCTGCGACCGGCAGATCGGGCTGCTGGACCGGTTGGAGCTGGGCGAGTTCCCCTCCATCGTGCCCATGTACGCATGGTGGCGCGGGGAGGAGGAGCTGATGCGGGAGGAGCTGGAGATTCTGGCGAAAAAAAATTTTGTTTCCCGCTTTTTTATCCTCCTGTGGAAGAACATGAAACGGGCGTTCAGAGCGGGCTGTAGGAGGACATGGCAATGAGAGTGCGAAAAGGACTGGCGTTTCTGGTGATATTAATTTACATAACCTGTGCGGGACTGCTGCTGTTTCGCCCTGTGGAGGACAGCCTGTCCATTCTGCGCAATGGCTATGGTATCCGCCGTTATGAGGCGGTGGGCATGGGCGAAAACGGCGAAATGGCGCTGGTCAGCCGGAAGAATGGAAGACTCCGGGTGACGTTCGGCACCCTGCAGGGAGAGCGGCTGGCGCAGTGGAGCGTCCGTATCCCGGCAGGTATCGCGCGGGGCACACTGGCGCAGCTGTACCCGGTGGGAAAACGTACGGCATTTCTGGCGGTCTATGAGGACGGCGAGGAGAACTGGGAAGCACTGACGGTATACCGGATTGTCCTTAACAAGGAGCCGGAAGCGATGCTGCGCATTCCCTGCCAGGGGGATAGCGCCGCCCAGCGCCGGGACAGTGTGCGGATTTCCACATTCTCCCGCAGCGGCAACGAGATATGCTTCGCCGTGATTCGCCCGAACGGAATGGTGCAGGGCTATGCCTGCCAGGAGAAAAGCGGCGGCGTGGAGGAACGAGGGCAGCTGTTCGCTCCGGAGGCCCTGACGGCGGCGGTACTGCCGGACGGTTCCCTGGCCGCGGGCGGCGCGGGCTTTCTGACGCTGGACAAAGAGACGGCGGAGCTGCCCGAACAGAATGTAACCTATCTGACACGGGCCGGAGCGGGTCTATTTTACATAGACAGTGCCGGTCTTGAAGTGTTTTACAGCGATTTGACCGGGAACGGTGTGCGTGCGGCCGCCCGGCTGGGCGTCAATACGGCGCTGGAGGATGTGACCGGTCTGGCCCTGACAGACCAGGGCGGCGTACTGTTGCTGCTGGGCGGCTGCCGGCTGGTGCTGGATCAGGGGACAAGCAGCGTGGACCTGACCGGAATGCTCTATCAAAGCAGCGGCGGAAGTTTTCTGCTGCTGCTGGGGACCGCTCTGGTGATACTGCTGCTGTCGGCGCTGATCTGGTACGGTCTGGAGGGCCGCGGTACGGGACAGCTCTCCATGGCGGTGCGCTGGGGCGGCATACTGCTGGCCGGCGGGCTGACGGCGGTGGTGCTGCTGCTGACGCTTGTTATCCGGCCCGCACAGGAGAAAAACCATCGGTCCATTGCGGAAAACGCGCTGGCCGGCGCAGTGCGTCTGGCGGCGCCGCAGTGGGAGGGAGACGCCGCCCGGCTGACCCATTCCCTGACATGGGCGCTGGACCGGACTGCCACAGGCCAGTATCGGGACGTGACCGTCCGCGCCTATCTGCCCAGCGGCGGCGGATGGGTTCTCGAAACCCCGGCTCTGGGGATGCCCGCAGGCAGCCGGGGTGAGCTGACAGGCCATTTTTCCTCCGAACTGGCCAGAATGGCCCAGGAGGAGGGAGCGGCCTCCCGTGTGGAGAACGGACGGTTTGAGCTGTATCTGCGCGGAAATTTGGGCTTGCTTGTGCTGTCGGTGGACGACAGTACGCTGGCAGGCTGGATGAGCCATGAGGAGAGCGTACAGGAGGCCGCCCTGCTGGCGGGAATCGCTCTGCTGGTGCTGCTGGGGATTGTGAATCTGGCAGTGATTGCGTGGCGTATGCGCAGTCTGTCCGGCGGTATGGAGCAGCTGGCGGAGGGGAACTACAAAGCCCAGACCGTCATCCGCTCCGGCGACGAGCTGGAGGGCTTGTCCTCCTCCCTGAACAGTCTGGCCAGTGCGATGGACCAGCAGGAACAAAAACGGGAGGAGCTGACCAGAGCCTACCGGCGGTTCGTACCGGAACGGGTGCTGGATTTGCTGGGCAAGCAGTCCATTCTGGAGGTGGACAAGAGTACGCTGGCAACCCGCAGGATGGCGGTAATGAGGGTGGCGTTCAGCTTCCCGGCGCAGGTGTACGACACCCGGATGCGGGAATTCTTTGACAGTGTTAACCAGGTGATTGAGCGCACGGGAGGGGTCGTATCAAGGATGGGCGGAACGGTGTTTAACTTCGCTTACAATGGGTATGACGTGGTGCTGGAGGGCAACGAGGCCCAAGCGGTCAGTATGGCGGTGGCGGTGCGGCAGGAGGTGCTGTCCCTCAATGAGTCCCGGGACATGGCCGGACTGCCGGTGGTCACTCTGTCCATTGCGCTGGATATGGGGGATGTGATGTTCGGAATCGTGGGCGACGGAAACCAGATGGAGCCGACCACCCTCTCCACCAGCTTTACCACGGTCAGGCGGCTGATTCAGCTGTGCAAGCGCCTGGACGCGGGTATTTTGTGTACGGAGAGCATGATTGCCGGGGCCGGGGACTACGGCAGCCGCTATATGGGCCGCAGCGGGCAGGGAGAGCAGAGCGTCCGGGTGTACGAGATTTTCGAGGGCGACGCCTACAATGTCCGGCGGCTGAAGGAATCCACGGTGGGCGAGTTTACACAGGCCGTCTACGCGCTGTACAGCCAGGATTACCCCGCCGCCAAGCGAACTTTCCTGGAGCTGGTCCATAACGGCCAGGAGGACGGCGGCGCACGCTACTACCTCTATCTGTCCGACCGGCTGGAGAAGGGGAGCAGCGAGAACATCAGCCTAGATTAACCCGCGCTTTGCAGGAAGGAGGCAGACACGATGACTTTATTGCAGCAGGTGGAGCAGATGACAGCCCAGGAATTTCCGGAAATGCCGGAGGAGGAACTGGAGGAGCTGTATTGCTTCGACGGATACCGGCGGCGTTCGCCGGTGCAGCCCTACCGTACGCCGCCGGATTACTGGCGGAGGCCGGTACTCCGGGCGGTGCTGGCGGTGCTGTTTGTTCTGCTTCTGGCAACGGCGGCCTGGGGACTATATCACAGCGGATTACTGCGTTATTAGGGGGAGTAAACCGTGATCGAGCATTTATTTACACAATTTATTCGGTCTTTGGGGATCTTCTTCCGAACGATCCGGGCCTTTTTTACCCGAAAGCTGGTGGGCCTGAGCGCCCGTCTCCGGCGGCTGTTCAATTTTTCCCGCAATGCTACGAAGATTGCCATGTCCTCCCTGCAGGGCGCGGCCGCGATGGCCCAAAAGCCCAGCAAGCGGGAGGACTATATCGAGACGGACCGGCTGTTTATCTCCAAAGCCCTGCTGCTGTGGCTGGTAGCCGGCGCGGTGGCGCTGGGACTGGCGGTCTATTTTGTGATCTGGCCCTTTGTGCTCAGCCATTTCCTGACGGCCCGCTTTTTCGTGGAGGATAAGCGGGTGGAGAACTGGACGGGCCGGGTGATTCTATATTACGACAAGAAGAAAACCGTCCCCATGCGGTCGGGCCGTCTGACGGACGGACGGCTGGAGGGGGAAGGAAAGGAATACGACGAAAACGGTGTCCTGTCCTATGAAGGGAGCTTCCGCGCCGGTTTGTACAATGGCACCGGCTCCGCTTATGAAAACGGTGTGCTGGTGTACACGGGCGATTACGCGGAGGGACTCCGCTCCGGTACGGGTAAGCTCTATACAAACGGGAACCTGTTTTATGAGGGGCAGTTTCAGGCGGATGTGCCCTCCGGCGAGGGAACGTCCTACTATGCCGGCGGCGGGATTGCCTACCGCGGGGAGTTTGCCAACGGCGTGTTCGAGGGCCAGGGCACGTCCTTCAGCCGTCAGGGCACCCGGATGTATGAGGGCGGCTTCTCCGGCGGACTGTACAACGGCCAGGGAAGTCTGTATCTCTCCCGCAGAGAACGAATCACGGCTGTGTTTTCCGAGGGCGAGCCGGAGGGCGCGGTGCGGTGGCTGAAAAACGGCATCCTCTATTACGAGGGCGAATGGGGCAGCACCTGTGCGGAGGGCTTCGGCAAAATCTATACGCAGACAGGCAATGTCCTGTATGAAGGCCGGGTCACCGGCGGAACGCTGGACGGACCGTGGCTGCTGGATCTGGGTCTGGATGAATTTCGCTCCGCGATGGGCGAAGGAAAGCTGACAGAGGAGACGAACCCCGGCGGCGGCTTTACGATTACCAGCACGGCTCTTGGCCTGACGGCTCAGTGCCGGTTCCGGCAGGACGGGACGGATGCGTCGGTGCAGACGGTCGGGGTGTTCCAGGCCCAGGGCGACGGTAAGGACTGGGTGGAGCTGCTGCCTGAGCGTCTGACCGGCAGCGGCGTCTGGACCGGAGAAGTGGAAATGCCAGCAGTGCAGGGAATCCCCCTGCCGGCCGGGACCTACCAGGCCCAGGAGAAGGAGGAGGAATCGTACTGGCAGCTGCTGCTGTTCAACGAGTCCGGTTCGCCCGTGCTGTATCAGTGCGGACGGAGGGAAGAGGAACTGCCGGAGATTTCGGGACCCGTGGGATTTCCGGCGGATGAAGCCGGTGACAGCCGTACCAGCGCGCTGCTGGCTTCGCTGGATCTGATGGAGGACACCGGTGCTGCGGCGGCCAACGGCGGCACGGAGTCTAATCCCTATCTTGGCAGCACGGACCCGGGCAGCGCACTGGCCGCCTGTCAGGACGGAGAAGCCGGGGCGCAGTTGATGAATGCGCTGCTGCTGTATTGGGAAAACGCGGAGCGGCGCACTGCGGCGGAGAATAATCTGGCCCGCACGCAGCAGCTGCTGGACGATGCCGCGGCGTTAGGCGGCAGCACGGACACGCTGGAGGCGGCGTGTATGGCGCTGGCGGACACGATTGAAACGTGTGCCCATGAGATGAGCAAGGCTGCTATGGCTGCCCAGACGGCGGCGAACGCGGACCCGGCGGCATACGATGCGGCGGCGGCAGCGGTCATGTTCGACCCGGCGCAGCTGAATACGGAGAATCTTGCGCTGACAACAGCGGCCTACGTACAGGGCAAGGGCGGAACGGTGGACCCCGCTTCGATGGCACTGGATCTGAAAACCGCACTGGTGGATTTGTCCACGTCCTATCAGGCCGTACAGGCCGCGATACGGAATTATGAGGACGCCGGAAACGCCTCCCAACAGGCGGCTACAGCTTACGCGATGGAAACCGGCAGCAAGACGGGCTGGTTTACGGCGCTGTCCGCAAAAGAGGATTCCCGGGCGGCGCTGGTTGCGGCAATTTCTTCCTTCAGCCGTCAGGCAAATGAGCTGAACCGGCAGAGCGGCGGCTGGGTTTCCAGAAGCTGCGGCTGGTATGCCAGTGAATTTACTGAGTTGTTCCAGCTGGAATCGCAGGAACAGCCCGTTGAACAGAAGCCTCTGGAGGAGCGTTTGGAGGAGATTTTGCAGGGTATCAAGGACGAGGAACCTCCAGAGGAGGAGAACGCGCCGGAACAGGCGGCCAAAGAACCTGAAAACGATGGGAAAACAGAAGGCAAGACAGAATCTGAGAACGCGCCGGAACTTGAGAGCGAAACGGCCTCGGAAGATCCGGAGGACGTGACGGATACTCCGGCAGAACCGGAAGAAGGGATGTGATGCGCAATGGCAGACTATACCGCCCTGGTAGAGGCCGGGAACGCACTGGTCGAACTGCTGCGGGACAATCTGACGCCGGAACCCTTGGGCGACCGGGAACTGATTTCCCTGTGTTCCCCCCATGAGAGCGGAAACAGTCAGATGACCCTCTACCTCTATCATATTGAGGAGGAGAACCCCAACATGACCTCCGGCTATTACCAGGTGGACCGGAATACCCAGCGGATTTGTCCGGCGCAGTTCGCGCTGCGCTATCTGGTCACCGCACACTCGAAAGCGCCTGTACAGCTGCGGGAGGCGGATCAGCACCGGATCGTGGGCGCGGCGATTCAGACGCTGCGGGACAATCCGGTGATCCCTGCCAAGTACCTGACCGGCTCTATGGCCGAGGAGGGGGCGGAGCTGCGGGTGATGGTGGAGAAAATACCAATGGAGCAGCTTCTGAAAATCTGGAATAATACCGCGAAGGAATATAAATTATCCTTTGTGGTGCTGCTGACGGGCATCACCATCCGCTCCAGACGCGAGCGCCGGGTGAGCCGTGTCACCGATCTTACCATTGAGACAGACCAGACGCCGCCGGGAGGCGGACGATGATCCGGCGGCAGGTAAGCGTCGCGCTGCTGGTGCGGGACGCTTTTACCGGATATCCGTTTCCGTCGGCACACGGCACGTTCTGCGAGGTGGACGGACAGCGCTGTACACCGGTCTGGAAGGAGGGGGGGTATCTGGTCCTGACGGACCTGCCCCCCGGCGAACACACGGTCACGCTGCGGCGGCAGGGATATCTGGAGGAGTCGCTGACGGCCGTCACGGGGGACGGGCGCCCCTGGGAGGGGTGGATGAGTCTGCGTCCGGGAGCGGACTGCCGCCTCCCGGTTCAGGCCGTCCGGGTGTCGCTGGCGGTCAGCGGCCCCCAAAACACAGAAATCTGGCTGGCCCAGGACGGCGGCGGAAAACTGAAGCTGGCCCAGGAAAAAGCCGAAGCCGGCGCACGGCAACTGAAGGTGTTTTGTTCCGGGCCGGAGAGCCGCCAGCCAGTGCCGGGCGATTTTCTGATTGCGGACGCAAAAAATCCTGAGACGGCGGCGCTGGAATCACTGCAAAACGGCCGGGCATGTCTGGCGCGTCCGCTGCTGTACGGCCACGCCCGCGGAAAAGAGCTGATGTTTGCGCAGCGGTATCAGGCCGGTGGGGACGGACGGATCGAATGTGTTCTGCGGGAGAGCGGGAAGCTGTGGGTATTATGCGGAAAAACGCTGTCCTCCTGGGAGATAATGCCGGGTGAAAACAAGATTAAGATTTGACGAAAGGAGCGAGCCAGATATGGCGAACCCAGCGGTACAGACGGCGGTTTGTACCTGTTCCTTTGGGGCGGTCCCTATGCTCCTGCCGGTGACAAGCCAGCAGACGGTGCAGATGCTCAGCCAGCTCTCCGCCACCATTATGGATAACAAGCCGGCTACCTTCGGAATGTGCAGCAGTTTGGGCAATCCCACGGTAGCCGCGGCCACCGCCGCCGCAATGGGCGCATTGACGCCCATGCCCTGCGTCCCGGCGACACCCGCGCCCTGGACACCCGGCGTGTCCACCATCCTGATCTGCGGCAATCCGCTGCTGAATAATACCAGCACGCTGCAGTGTATGTACGGCGGCGTGATTCAGATTACGGCGACCCCGGCGGTGAACATACAGGTCCCGTGAGAAACGGACAGGAGGAAGGCAAACATGGAACAAGGCAGCCTGCGGGAGATTAATCTGACCCGGCTGGGGCAGGGCTATGGGAATCAGTGGGAGCTGATGAATGACCTGTTTGCCTGGCTGGATCTGCACCTCTATTATTACTACCGGGAACACCGGTGGCTGGGTCCCTCCAGTGATTTGAAAAATATGCTGGGGCTGGTGGTTTCCCAGGAAGAATTCGAGCATAATCTGGCAAAGGCCGCCCAGACGGGACTGCGGACGGGCCTTCCGGAGGAGGACCGGATGCGTCTGGACCAGGTGCAGGAGGCGGTTGCCCTGCGCCTACGGCGGACGTCCGCGCCGCTGCCGCTGCTGCGGCTGTTTGAACGGTGCGGGCTGGATGCGTTCCAGCAGCACTGCGTGATTTTAGCGTATGCCGTTCTGCTGGACCGGAAATATGAGAAGCTCTTCGCCTATCTTCAGGACGACATGACCGGCAGAGCGCCCAGAACGGATTTGGCGGTGCAGCTGTTTCTGCCGGAGGGGGAGAGTATGGAGGCGTATTTGTCCCGGTTCTCCCTGAAAAACGGCTTTACCCGGCTGTTCTGTCCGGACCGGCTGGAAGAGGGCGCGATGGTTCTGCGGGAAACCGCTGTGGAATTCCTGTCCACCGGTACTGTTGCCGGACGGCCCGGGCGGACGCTGTTCGACGGCGCGGCGCGGCGTCCGGACGGCCCGCTGGCGGTACAGGGGGAGGCGGCGCGGCGTTTGGACCGGTTATTTTCCGGACCAGAGGAACGGTGCATCTGCCTGAACGGTCCGTCCGGCGGTGGGAAACGGTTCCAGGTAGAGCATCTGATGGGCCGGAATCGGGAAAAATGCGTATTCGCGGACCTGGAGGGAGAGGACTGGAAGGAATTGGCGGAGGAGGCCGCGTTAGCGGCCAATCTGACCGGCGCATATTTATGTCTGTATCATCTGGACCGGAAGGACGAGACAGGAAATCTGACCGCACCGGAACAGCGGATGGTAGAAACGCTGGCGGGGCTGGAGCTGAAGCGGAACAAGCGGTTTTTATTGTCGCAGCTGCCGCTGCGGGCGCGAATCTCTACGCTGGCCGTGGAACTGGAGCTGCCGGCCGTCACGGAGGGAGAACGGCTGACGCTGTTCCGGACGTTTCTGAGGGATGAGACGCTGGACGGGGATATAACGGCGGAGGAGCTGGCGGCAAAATTTCGGTTCTCTCCCCGGCAGATCCGGTCCGCCTGCCTGCAGGCGGGCGGGCTGGCCCGGCTGTCCGGTGAAAATACCATTTCAGGGGCGCTGATTCATCAGTGCTGTTACCGGCAGGCAGTCCACAGGCTGGGCAGCCTGGGCAGCCTGGTCCCCGCCGCGTATACCTGGGATGACGTGGTCATGCCGCAGGCGCAGAAAGAGCTGATGCAGCGGGCCTGCGGCCATATCCGGTATCAGCATCAGGTATACTGTGCCTGGGGGTTCGAACGGAAAATCAGCTATGGCCGTGGGCTGTCTATACTGTTTGCGGGTGCGCCCGGCACCGGAAAAACCATGTGCGCCCAGGTGATGGCCAACCAGTTGAATATGGAAATGTATAAGATTAACATTTCCCAGATTGTCAGCAAGTACATCGGCGAGACAGAAAAAAATTTGCAGTCGGTTTTCGCGGAGGCCAAACACTCCAACTGCATCCTGTTTTTCGACGAGTGTGATGCGCTTTTCGGCAAGCGCAGCGAGGTAAAGGATTCCCACGACCGCAATGCCAATGTGGAGGTGGCCTATCTGTTGCAGCAGATTGAGGAATACGACGGCGTATGCATTTTGGCGACCAACCTGATCGGGAATATTGACGAGGCGTTTATGCGGCGTATGACCTATGTGATCCGCTTTCCGTTTCCGGACCCGCCCATGCGGGAAAAAATCTACCGCCGGACCATCCCGGAGGACGCACCGGTATCCGAGGATATCGACTGGGATTTTCTGGCGAAAAAATTTGAACTGGCAGGCGGACATATCAAAAATATCGTACTGGCCGGAGCGTTTATGGCGGCGGGAGAGGGCAGCCCCATCTCCATGCGGCATCTGCTCCAGGCGGCGGTGGACGAGATGAAAAAGAACGATATCGTCGTGGTTCGGGAAGAGCTGCGGGAATATGCGGATCTGCTGGAGGTGGAGCGCGGATGAAGAAAAAAACGGTCTGGTTGAAAATCCGGTTTCGGTGGCTGGGCGCGGCGGCGGCGCTGCTGGCACTGTCTATCGCCTGTATGGTTCTGCGGGACCTGCGCAGCGAGCCGCTCTGGAGCTGCGCGGAGTTTTTCCTGACTCTGGCGGCACTGATGGCGCTGCTGACAACACTGCGGCGGCTATATGCCGGGCTGTATCATCCCTTGGATTACCTGCAGGAGGCGGTGGACGCGTGGCAGGAGGACAGCGGCATGGAAAGCCTTCTTCTGGAGGAGGAAAACCAGTCCGACGAGGTCAGGGCCGTGGCCCGCAGCGTATACACGCAGCTGGCCAGGACCAGTCAAAAGGTGTACCAAATACGGACGGATGTCCGGCGGCAGACGGAACAGACCGTACGCCGGGAGCTGGCGGAGGAGATTGGGCGCAACGCCCTGCCCCAGGTGCTGCCGGACTATCCCAGCCGCGAGAACTTTTACACCTGCGGGCTGCTTTCGCCGGGGAACGATGCCAGCTGCTGCTTCTACGACTACTTTTACATTGACCCGGGACTGCTCTGCGTATCCATCGGGCAGGTCCCCGGAGGCGGCGTGTCGGAGGCCCTGTATATGGTCGTGGCGCAGACCACGGTCCGCAGCCGTCTGCGGCAGGGCCGGTCTTTGGCGGAGACAATGGCCGATGTCAATGCCCAACTCTACGATCTGGGGAGCAGGCAATCCTTTAACGTTCTGGTGGGCACGCTGAACACGTCGGACGGCCGCTTTCACTACATCAATGCCGGACAGGCACTCCCGCTGCTGATGCGCAACGAGTCCCGCTGCGAGTGGCTGGAGGCCCCGGTTTACGCGCCGCTGGGCATCAATGAGAGTGTGACCTATCAGACAATGGACCTGCGTCTGAAGCAGGGGGACCGCCTGCTGTTCCACACCAGCGGCCTGGGCCGGACGGAGGACGGTCAGGGGAAAGCCTTCGGGGAACAGGAGCTGCGTTCCGTGCTGAATCTAAGCGTTCACAAGGAGCTGGAGCCGGAGGGGATGCTGAGCTTTTTGCAGGCGGAGGCCGCCGCGTTCTGCGTCCGGGAACAGGACCGTCTGGGATATGCGGCGCTGCTGCTGGAGTTCCGGAAGGGGGACAAGGAGCTGGCCCACTGCGAGGTGCCCAGCCAGCCGGCATACGCCCGGGAGGTGGCCGCGTTCCTGAAAAAACAGTTTACGGACAACGGTATTTCCCCGCGCAGCTGTGCCCGGGCGGCCCTGATCGTGGACGAACTTTTCGCACTGTGCTGCCGTCGGGCCGGCGGTGGTATGGTTATGGTAGAGTGCGGCATCGCGCCGGATGCGCAGATGGTCAACATCCGCATGACGGCACCGCTGGGAGGCGTGTCGCCGCTGGAGAACAACTCGGACTGCCCCTCCGCCGAGGCCGCAGAGTTCGTGTGCAGCCAGGCGGATTACGTGACCTTCAAGACCTGCGAGAACGACAGTGGACGTGATACCTTGACGGTGGTCTGCTTTCTGGAATAAGGCGGAAATCTGTTGTGAAGAAGAGGGATCGAACATGGAGACAAAGTTTGCGAAAAGCGCCTATTGTAATTTTCTGTTCTGGGGAATTTGCCACCATGCTGTGCATGGCATTCAAGCATTACATGAAGGAGGAGTAACTGATGGGAGAGTATAAGGAGCTGTCGGGCGAGTGGAAAGAGCTGACGTTGGACGCCGTCATCGACAACGTAGAGCCTCTGACAGAAATTGTGGACGATATGCTGGAATCCATGGATTGCCCCATGAAAGTACAGGCACAGCTTGATATCGCCATTGACGAGATATTCAGCAATATTGTCAAGTACGCCTACGCGCCGGAGACCGGTACGGCAGTGGTCCGGATCGAAACCTGCCGGACCCCTGCCTCAATTACCATGACGTTCAAGGACCGGGGTGTGGCCTACAATCCGCTTGCCAGAAAGGACCCGAACGTCACCTTGAGCTTGGATGAGCGGGAGATCGGCGGGTTGGGAATTTTTCTGGTCAAGAAGAGCATGGACCGTATGTCCTACCGGCGCCGGGGTTCGCAGAATGTGTTGACGGTTTACAAAAAATTTTAGCGCCGGGCTGTCATGAAGATACTCTTTCACAAAAGGGGAACGACTATGAAGCGTATTCGACCGATTCTGGCGGGACTGCTGGCGGCGCTGCTTTGGACAGGCTGCGCCGCGCCGGTCCCGGACTCCGCCCCCGCTGCCGGTGAAGCGTCCGGCGAAGCGGAGAACACGGCGGTACAGCAGCATACCTCCGTGTTCTCCCATTTTATTGATGTGCCGAAGGGAATCTGGTACGAGGACGCCACCAGCTGGTGCCGGGAAAACGGGATTATGTACGGCACGTCGGAAACCCAGTTTTCCCCCGCTGTCCTTCTGAGCCGCGCCATGCTGACCATGGTGCTGTACCAGGAGGCGGGGAGTCCGGCGGTGAGCGGCCCGCCCGCGTACACCGATGTGTCCGGCAGCGCGTGGTATGCGCCGTCCATTATCTGGTGTACCGAAAACGAATCGGTGAACGGCTACGGCGGCGGACTGTTCGGACCGGAGGATCCCCTGACCCGGGAACAAATCGTTGCCGTCCTCTGGCGGTACAGCGGCTGTCCGGAGGAACAGACGGACGCAAATTTTTCGGACGGAGCGGATATCTCCGCCTATGCGCAGGATGCGGTACACTGGGCCAGGGCCAACGGCATTGTTATGGGCGTGGGAGAAAACCGTTTCGAGCCGAAGGGCTATGTGACCCGCGCACAGGCGGCTGTGATTTTCCAGCGGTATTTCCAATGGCGGCGCGGTATGTCGGTGGTCTTTATGTCGTCCGGCGTCTCCCCTGACGCACTGGTAGCGGTCTATCAGGCGCTGTATTGGCGCCCGTCCGGACAGATGGCCGTCAAGATTTCTACCGGCGAGCTGTCCGCCAATTCCCTCCGCCCGGAGCTGACCGGCGAACTGATCCGGCTGTTGGGCGTACCTGTGGTGGAGTGCAACAG
>CAMWSZ010000007.1 GCA_947177005.1 uncultured Clostridia bacterium
GCGTTCATGCACACCGCGCCCCCCAGACTGCCGGGGATGCCGTGGGCAAACTCCAGACCGCTCAGCCCTTCCTTTTGGGCGAACACCGCCAGCCGTGCCAGAGAAATCCCGGCAGCAGCGTGCAGGGTATTTCCCTCGCGCCGGACCCCGTCCAGAAGGCCCGTTTGGATCACCAGCGCGTCCACGCCCCCGTCTGACACCAGCAGATTCGAGCCGTTGCCCACCAGCAGCACCGGCCAGCCCTCCGCGTCCGCCAGGGACAGCAGCTCCGCCAGTTCGTCCGTCCCCGACGGACGGACAAACCGTTTCGCCGGACCCCCAATGCGGAAGGTGGTGTGCCGGGACATGGGTTCATCTTTTGCAGTCTCCATGTGTGGAAAACGCGCCAATGCGTCAAAGCAGTCAAACCAAGGCATAGAGGTCCCTCCTGATTTTTGTCGGTATAATGATTATTGCAGGCCAAGCAGCGCCGCGCCGATAATACCGGCGTCGTTTCCCAGCTTTGCCTTAACCAGTTTGGTATGTCTATCAGCTTCCCGTCCGAAAGACTGCTCAAAGACCATGCCTTGCAGCGGGACCAGCAGGTCCTCATCCCGCTCGTGGCTGACGCCGCCGCCAAGCGCAATCACCTCCGGCTGGAAGATGTTGACAAAGTTCGACAGGCCCTCGCCCAGATACTTCAGGTACTGGTTCACGACAGCCCGCGCCGCGGCGTCGCCCTTGCGCATGGCCTCAAAAGCCGTTTTGCCGTCCACGCGGTTAATGGCGCCGCCCACCAGTCCCCACATGGCGGATTCCGGATGCGCATCCATTGCGGCCATTGTCTGACGGATCAGCGCGTTTGCGGAGGCGTAGCGCTCCCAGCAGCCCCTGCGTCCGCAGGTACACTGCTCGCCGTTGTGGACAATCACAATATGTCCGCCCTCGCCGGCGCAGCCGTTGATGCCGGTATGGATTTTCCCGTTGAGGATGATGCCGGTGCCGATGCCGGTGCCCAGCGTCACCAGAATCAGGCTCTCAATATTTTTGTCCTCGTAGTGGTAGAACTCGCCCAGCGCCGCACAGTCGGCGTCATTGCCCAGATGCACCGGCAAATCCCAATGCTTGTGGAACATCTCTGCCACCGGCATGGAACGAATCGGGATATTGACGGTTTTAATCACAACGCCGTTCTTGTCGTCCACAGGACCGGGAAAGCCCATTCCCACCGACGCCACCTGGTCCCGGGAGATCCCGTTTTCCTCCACCAGCGCAACGGCCATTTCCGCCAAAGTCCTGCCCATTTGTTCCATGGACTCAAATTTCAGCGGCATTTTCTTTGTGGCGGCGATCTGATAGCCCTCATCTACCAGGCCCGCTTTCAGGTTGGTCCCGCCGATGTCAATACCAATATAATACATATTGTATTCCTCCTGTGTTTTTCTCAATCAGCCGCCCTGCACATGGTGCTCCAACTCCTCCGCCAGCTTCTGGGCGGCGTTGTAACCGTACTTCTTGTACCGGTTGTTCATCGCGGCCACCTCGATAATGGTAGCAAGGTTCCGTCCGGGACGGACCGGAATGGTGGTCGTAGGAATAGGCAGACCCAGTATATTCACATACTCCTCGTCCAGACCAAAACGGTCATAGAACTTATCCTCCCGCCAGTTCTCCAGATGCACCACCAGATCAATCTGCGACTCCAGCTGGACGGCCCGCATACCCATAAGCTGGTGCAGGTCGATGACGCCGATGCCGCGCAGCTCAATGTAATTGCGGATGAGTTCCGGGGCCCTGCCGAAGAGCTGGTCGGACACCCGGCGGATCTCCACGGCGTCGTCCGAAACCAGCCGGTGGCCGCGCATAATCAGTTCAATCGCGGCCTCGCTCTTGCCCACGCCGCTGTCGCCGGTAATCAGGACGCCCTCGCCGGAGATGTCCAGCAGCACGCCGTGACGGGTGATTGTGGGGGCCAGTGTCTGGGTCAGATACTCGATCACCCGGGTCGTCATGACAACGGTGGTATCCGATGTGCGCAGCAGGGTGCGGCGGTGCCTGCGGGCCATTTCCAGGCATTCCGGATACACCTCCAGGTCCCGGGAGACCACCAGCGCGGGAATCGGATACTGGAACAGATTGGAAAAGCTCTTGGTCCGCTCCTCCGACTCCATTCCCTCCAGCATCTTGAACTCCGCCATGCCGATGACCTGCAAACGGCGCTCGTCAAAGTAGTCGAAGTATCCCAGCAGCTGCAAAGCCGGACGGTTGACGTCCTTGATGCCGACCAGCGCGGTGTCAAAGTCGCTGCCCTTGTTGACAATGGTCATATTCATCTGGTCCACCAGCTCCTGAATATGAATCCCGCCCTGCATCTCATCTTGCTTGATCATTTTATCTTTCCTCCGTAAGTCTGCCGTTTTCGCTCCGGCAGTGATGCGTATATTATAGTATAAATGCCGCTGCTTGACAAGAGTACAAAAAGTTTTCGGGCAAAATCGAAATTTCTACTTGCAATCTGTGTCAAAATCTGCTATGATATCTGTCGGTGCAATTTAGCAGCATTCTTACTTCAGAACAGCAAGGAGGTGCAACGGATGGCTAAATGTCAATTCTGTGACAAGGGTGTAACCTTCGGCATCAAGGTTTCCCACTCCCACAGGCGTTCCAACCGTACGTGGAAGCCCAATGTCAAGCGTGTCAAGGCGATCGTCGACGGTTCTCCTCGCCATGTCTACGTTTGTACCCGGTGTCTGCGTTCCGGCAAAGTCACAAGAGCGGTTTAACCCCTGCCGGGACGGGCGATTCGCTCTGCCGCACGGCAACAAGCTCCCGCCCGGATTGGTCAAGGCGGACGGCCACTGCGTTCTCGCTGTGCGGTGGACGTCCCCGCTGTTGTTCTAAGTTTATCTGGTTTTCAGCAGGGCAGATGTGAAATCTGCCCTGTATTTCTGTCGTCCCGTTTCCAGCAAAACCCCCGGCCCGGCGGTGAGATACCCCACAAAAACGCCGGCCGGAGGTCTCTGCCTGGCTCCGCCGCCTTATCTATGCCTGCCCTGAAAAAACAGCGCCAGCGTGCCGGGACCGGAGTGGTTGCCGATGACCGGGCCGACATAGTTGATATACAGCTTCTCGACCTGATATTTCTCCTGAATCGCTTTCCCCAGCGCCGCGGCCTCCTCCTCACAGTCGCCGTGGCTGATGAATACAACGGACGGGTCCTCTGCCAGCCCGTCCATTTTATCCAGCAGCGCGTTCACTGACGCCTTCCGTCCCCGGACCTTTTCCACATTGATTAAATGCCCCTCATCGTCCACATGCAGCACGGGCTTCATTTGCAGCATGGTGCCCACCATTGCCGCAGCCGCCGAGATCCGGCCGCCCCGTTTCAGGTGGTTCAGGTCGTCCACGGTGAACCAGTGGCAGATGCGGCTCCGGGTCCGCTCCGCGAACGCCGCCGCTTCCTCCAGCGTTTTTCCCTGCCGCTTCTCCTGCACCGTCAGATACACCAGCAGGCCCTGTCCCAAAGACGCCGCCAGACTGTCCACAACGATGATTTTTGCTTCTCCGTGTTCCTGCATCACCGCCTTTGCCGCAATGCAGGCGGATTGATAGGTGGCGGAGAGTCCGGAGGAAAAGGCGATACAAAGGATATCCTTTCCGTCCGCTGCGATCTGGGCCATTTTCGCCTGAAACACACCGGCACTGACGGCAGAGGTGGTCCCCAGCGCACCGCCGCGCAGCTTGGCGTAGAACTCCTTCGGGTCCATTTCACGGTTATCCGGATAATTGAACAGCTCCTGACCTTCCATGTAGAAGGAAAGCGGGAGGACGGTCAGATCCAGCTCCCGGACCATATCTGCCGAAAAGTCACAGCAGCTGTCAGTCATAATTACATATTCGCGCATGATTGCACGCCCCTTTCTTCTTGTCCGTCTTATAGCAATTGTCCTGTAATTTTTCAGGCAGGAGCATTATACCACAAATACGCTTTTCTGCAACCGCCGAATTTCCCGTTTTATCGCAGGATTTTCTTACTGCTTTTCCCTGTTTTCCCTTTTCGCCGCGGCGATGAACTCCCGAAACAGCGGGTGGGCCCGGTTGGGCCGGCTCTTCAGTTCCGGGTGGAACTGCACCCCTACAAACCACGGATGATCCGTCAGCTCAATGATCTCCACAAGCCGTCCGTCCGGCGACTGCCCGGTCAGACGCAAGCCGGCGGCGGTGAGGGCGTCGCGGTAGCCGTTATTGAACTCATACCGGTGGCGGTGGCGCTCGTCAATGCGCTCCGTACCGTAGGCCCGCGCAGCCAGGCTCCCCGCCTCCAGCACGCACGGGCAGCTCCCCAGACGCATCGTACCCCCCTTGTCCGTGACGCCGATCTGCGTAGGCATTAAGTCGATGACCGGGTATTTTGTATGGGGGTCCAGCTCGCTGGAATGCGCACCGGTCAGTCCCGCACAGTGCCGCGCCAGCTCCACCACGGCCAGCTGCATCCCCAGACAGATGCCGAACAGCGGGATTTTCTGTTCCCGGGCATAGCGGACGGCGCTGATTTTCCCCTCGATCCCACGGTCTCCAAAGCCGCCCGGAACCAGAATTCCGGCACAGCCTGCCAGCTTCTGCGCCGCGTTCTCATCGGTCACATCCTCGCTGTTGACCCACTCGATTTCTACCTTGACGCCGTTTTCAATCCCGGCATGAGTCAGCGCTTCCACCACGGACAGATAGGCGTCGTGCAGGGCTACATACTTGCCGGCCAATGCGATTTTTACCGTACCCGCGGGATTTTTTGCCCGGTGAACCATTGTCGCCCACTCCGTCAGGTCCGGCATGTGGCAAATCAGGCCCAGACGCCGCACCACGGCGTCCGCCAGCCCTTCCCGCTCCAGCATCAGCGGAACCTCGTACAGCAAACCGGCTGTCAGGTTCGGTATGGCGTTTTCCGGGGGGATGTTGCAGAACAGAGAGATTTTTTCCAAAATATCCCGGGGTATCTTTTTATCGCAGCGGCACAAAATCACGTCCGGCTGGATGCCCAGACTCAACAGCTCCTTTGCGGAATGCTGAGTGGGTTTGGATTTCAGTTCCCCGGTGCCGGGAATCGACACAATCAGCGACACATGGATGAACATGACGTTATTCCGTCCCCGCTCGGCGGCCACCTGCCGGATCGATTCCAAAAAGGGCTGGGATTCGATATCGCCCACCGTGCCCCCGATTTCTACAATGGCCACGTCTGTCTCCTCCGTATCCAGAGCGTAGATGCGGCGCTTGATCTCATTGGTGATGTGGGGGATGATCTGCACAGTACCGCCCAGATAGTCCCCGCGGCGCTCCCGGTTGAGCACGTCCCAATACACCTTGCCGGAGGAAACGGAGGAATTTACGTCCAGATTTTCGTCGATAAACCGCTCATAATGTCCCAGATCCAGGTCCGTCTCCGCGCCGTCGTCGGTGACGAACACCTCCCCGTGCTGATACGGGCTCATGGTCCCCGGGTCTATGTTCAGATACGGGTCCAGCTTCTGTACCTTGACCCGCAGGCCGCGCTGCTTGAGCAGCCGTCCCAAAGAAGCGGCGGCGATCCCCTTGCCAAGCCCGGAGACTACGCCGCCCGTTACAAAAATATATTTTATTGCCACATGGATAACTCCCCTCTTTTTCAGGCCGGAAAATAAAAATACAAATTTATATTTTATGCCTGTTGCGGAAGAAAGTCAAGGAGGAAAAAAATAATTTTACAGGATCACAAAAAAATACCTATAAAATGTTACAAAATTGTAAAACTTTTTTCTTCATACTGTGGTACACTGATACTGTATCTCTTTATCTGTCGATAAAACTGCTTCTGCCCGTCGGGGCGGAGGAGAGGAGGTTATAGAATGGAAGGAAAACGAGTCCGCCGGGCCGAGCCGTATGAATCGCGGCGGGATGCCGCCTGGGTCTCGGCGGTCACGGAGGAAGTCATGATGGAAGGCAAACGCTTCAGTTCGACTGCCGCCGGGACCGTCACGCCGCAGCGGACGCAGAGACAGAGACAAAAGAAAAAAAGCGGCGTAAGCGCGGGTCTGATTGCGGTGGCCGCTGCGGCCCTGATCGCCGTGGGCGGCGCGGCGGGGCTGGGTGTCTACGCCAACAGCTATGACTACGTGTTTCCCGGCGTCACGGTGGGAGACACCGACCTCTCCGGACTGACCTATGACGAACTCACCCAAAATCTTACCGCGGACAAACTGCTGGCCGGTACTGTCGAAATCACCGCAAACGGACAGGAGCTGGGCAGCTATTCCCAGGCCCAAATGGGCGCAACGGTGGATACCGGGACACTGTACAGCGAGATCTGGCAGGTGGGCCGCGGGGACAGCTGGCTGCAAAATACCATGACCATGCTCAAGGGCCGGTCCGGCGCAAAAACAGAACTGGAACCGGTCATCAGCGACTACAATCCCAGTCTTTTAAAGGGCATCGCTCAGGAGGCGGCGGAAAATTTTTATCAGGCACCCATTGACGGCAGCTATGAGCTGACCCCCGAGGGCCTGTTCGCCACACGGCCCAAGGACGGTCAGATGCTGAATCAGGAGGGATTGGTCACGCTGCTGTCGGAGCTGGAGGAGGGTGTCGATTCGGTGGACGCCCCCTGGGACCCCGTCCCCGCGCAGCAGCTTGATATGGCCGAAATGCAGCAGAACCTGCGGTCGGAGGCCACCAACCCCCGGTATGACACCACATTAAAGAAGGTGGTGGACGGTGAGCCGGGCATCGCGCTGGACGTGGAGGCCGCAAAGGCGGTGCTGGAAGCCGCCGCGCCGGGCGAACGTGTACAGCTGCCGGGCGAGCCGGTCTATCCCACGATGACCGCCGAACAAATGCAGGCGGTGCTGTTCCGCGACGTGCTGGGCACCGCTACCACTACCGTCGGCGGCACCAGCGTGCGGAAGGGAAACGTCAAGCTGTCGGGAGAGTCGTGCAACGGCATTGTCCTGAATGACGGCGATATCTTTGATTACAACAAGGTGGTCGGGGAACGGACCACAGCCCGCGGCTTCGGCGCAGCCCCCAGCTACGTCAACGGCCAGACCGTTGATACCGTGGGCGGCGGCATCTGCCAGACCTCCAGCACCATCTATTGGGCTGCCCTGCTGTCCAACTTGGATATCGTCGAACGGTACGCCCACCGCTACGTCCCCGCCTACGTCCCCAAAGGGATGGACGCTACGGTCAGCTGGGGCGGACCGGAATTCCGTTTCCGCAACAATACCGGATACCCCATTCGTCTTGACGTCAGCTACGCCAACAGTCAGATCACCGTGACAATCGTGGGCACCAAGACGGACGACACATATGTCAAAATGACAAACGAAGTTTTGAGCACCACCTCGCCCAAGACGGAGTACGTGGAGACATCCAGTCTCGCTCCCGGCGTCCAGAAGCAGACCCAGAGCCCGTATACCGGCTATGAAGTGGTTACTTACCGCAACATCTACGACGGAAACGGCAATCTGATCTCCAGCAAGCAGGAGGCCAAGAGCAGCTATAAGAGCCGCAACACCATTATTCAGGTGGGCAAGAGTGCGCCCGCACCCGCGCCCAGCACTGATGCCGAACCGGCTCTGCCTTAACAGAACAGGAGCGGGAGGCCGGCGGGCCTCCCGTTTTCCCTATTACCGCCCAACCCGGAAATCCCCCCCGGCAGCGGCCTGACGCCGCCGGAATTTTTCCTGCGCCAGCGCGTCCAGAACCTGTCCGATAATCTGATTGGATACCAGGAATCCCTCCGGCGTGAGACGCCAGCGGTCCCCGGACTGCATCGTGTGGCCGGAATGGCAGAGGCGTTCCAGAACCTCCTGAACCGGCGTAAAGGAGAGGCAGAAACGGTTTTCAAACTCCCGGCGCTCAATGCCGCGAACCGTGCGCAGGCCCAGCATGAGATATTCCAGATCGCGCTCCCGGGGCGGGATGCGTTCGCTCTCCGACAGAATATCGCCGCCCGCTTTGACCCCCTGACAGTATGCAGACAAATCCCGTACAAAGGCATAGCGGACATCCCCCAGATCGGAGTGCGCCCCGGGACCAAAACCCGCATATTCGCCCAGGGTCCAGTACTTCATATTGTGGCGGGAGGCAAAGCCCGGACGGGCAAAATTCGAGATCTCGTACTGCTCGTAGCCCAGCTGCGCCAGCCGCTCCACGGTCCACAGATACATGTCCGCCTGCTGGCTGTCATCCGGAATATCCATTTCATTTTGACGGTCCCAGAGGGGCGTTCCCTCCTCAACCGTCAGGCCGTAGCAGCTGAGATGCTCCGGCTCCAGGGCGGCGGCGTGCTCCACGGTCCGCTGCCATTGGGCAAGGGTTTGTCCGGGCAGGCCGTAAATCAGGTCCAGGGACAGATTTTTGAAACCGGCGGTGCGGGCCGCGCCCACGGCGTCCACAGCCTGTCCGAACGTATGGGGACGTCCCAGGGTATGCAGCTCCCCGTCGGAGGCGGACTGGACCCCCAGGGAAATCCGGTTATAACCCGCCCTCCGCAGGGAACGAAGCGTCCGCCAGTCACCGGCGCTGTCAGGATTGGCCTCCAGCGTGATCTCGGCGTCCCCGGCTACATGGTAATCTTTCAAAACGGCCTTCAGCAGACGCCGCAGCCGTCCCGCCCCCAAATAGGAGGGCGTGCCGCCGCCGAAATAGACCGTATCCACCAGATGCGCGTCCGCCAGGGGCGCGGCCTCCCGCAGGTGGCGGCAGAGCGCGGCCGTGTACCGGTTCATCATTTTTTCCGCGCCGGGCAGCGAGTAGAAGTCGCAGTAAACACACTTGCTTTTGCAAAACGGGATATGGATATAAAGCCCTAACGGCTTATAGATTTTCTTCACCCCGGATCACCTCCACAGTCTGCCCGTTATTTTACCCGAAACCGCCGCCCTCTACAAGCAAAAACCGTCATATGATATAAAAATCTCCGGGCTCCTCCGCCTGCATCAGATCCGCGACCGTGTACCGGTCCAGATATTCGTCAATGGTCCTTTGCAGGCCCTGCCACAGCTCCCGGGTCCGGCATGAGCTGCTCCGGGTACAGGGCGGGGCGTCCTGTTCCAGGCAGGCAATGGGCGCAAGTGACCCTTCTGTCAGATGCAGAATGTCCCGCACCTTGTACCGTTCCGGCGGGCCGCTGAGACGGTAGCCGCCGCCCTTGCCCCGCAGGCCGGTCAGAACGCCGCCCTTGACCAGCGTTTTCACGATGCTCTCCAGATATTTCTCCGATATTTCCTGACGCCGTGCGATTTCCTTCAGCGGCACGTAGTCCTCCGACTGATGCTCTGCCATGTCGATCAGAACGCGCAGCGCGTAGCGTCCCTTTGTTGAAACCAGCATAAACAGAAACCTCCTCTCTGTTTTCACCAACCTATTATACAACAGTTTTTATGGGATTTCAATAGACAGCTTTTATCCATCCCGCATCCTAGAATGAGAACGCAGGAAAGCCGCTTTTGCTGGCAAATATCAGCAAAAGCGGCCTTTGCAATTTTATGAATTTTCCTCCTCATCCTCCAGCAGGTGCATCACGCTGACCTCAAAGGCGGTCCGTTCCGTGGGAACCCCGTCAATCACCTTTGTATAGATCCTGCTCTGTACGCGCCCCTCCAGCGCCAGGGGCGTCCCGACCTCCATCCGGCCCGTCAGCATGGCGACTTGTCCCCAGGCGATGCAGGGGAGATAATCCGCCCGGCCGTACCGCCGGTTCACCGCCAGCATCATGTCCGAAATGCACCGTCCCAGGGGCGTCCGGCGCAGCACCGGCGGCTTGCAGATCACGCCCCGCAGCCGGATATTGTTCAGGTCGTCCCCGTTATCCGACGGCTCCAGCGCGTGGGCGAACACAGAGATGACCAGCCTGCTGCCCTGTCCGCTCTTGTTGTTGAAGGAACGCAGCTGCCCCCGGATCTCCAGCCGCCTGCCCTCCAGAGGCCGGCGGTCCTCCAGCTGCTCCTCCGGAACAATGACATGGAGCGTGTCAAACTGTCCGGAAAGGCGCTGTACGGCAAAGGGAAACCGGTAAAAGCTCTGTCCGTGGTTCTCATGGGATAAAATCGGTTCGCTGACTGCGGTCCCCCGCAGCTGGACCATGTTGCGTGTATCATCCATCATATGTACCTTCATCCATCGTAGTCCGGTACGGCGGAACCGCCCGGCTGTACAACCATATGAAAACATTCCCCGGAATATTCCGGAAATCAGCCGCCCCTGTCATGCGCCCCGTTTTACAAATAGAGACGCGCCGTCCGGACGCGCCTCTGTATTTTATAGATTGCTTTGTTTTCTGTTTTTTCGCAGGAAGCTCCCGATATCCGTGATGCACAGCAGGGTCACGACCAGAAACGCCCCCGGCGCCAGGATGATCCACCACGCATTGCTCAGCAGGGCTTTCTCCGACAGAGACAGCATACTTCCCCAGGAGATGATTTCCAGCGGAAGCCCGATGCCAATAAAGCTCAGCGTGGACTCCGACACAATCGCTGTACGGACATTCATAACGGCCATAAACATAATAGACGAAATAAAGTTGGGCGTCAAGTGTTTCCACAAAATATGGAAAAATCCGCCCCCCATGCACCGGGATGCCACCACATACTCGCTCTCCCGCATCTGCCGCACCTCAGTGCGGACGACTTTTGCGATGCTGGTCCAGCCGGTGACGCCGGTGACCAGCGAAATGCTCCAGATATTGGCGTCCCCAAGGGCCGCCTGAATCAGAATCACCAGCAGCAGGTTCGGGATACTGAGGATGATTTCGGCGGCACGCATTAGAACTGCATCCAGCCACGCCGGGGCCATTCCGCTGAGGGAGCCGAACACCACGGCAATAACGGTGGAAACCGCGGTGGACAGGAAACCAATCAGCAGGGATACGCGCCCGCCGTACCAGATCATGGAAAAGATGTCGCGGCCCATTGTGTCCGTACCGAATAAAAATTCCCGGTCCGGCGGGCGGCTGTAGTTGACCAGATCCATATACGCCGGGTCCTTTGTCATCACGGCGCCGCAGAACAGGCACCCCAAAACAATCACTGCCAGCACCCCGGCGGCCACCACCGGAAAATCTTTCCGCCGTTTCACGGGGACCGCCGTGCGCATTTCCGCCGGGGGCCGAATCCCGACCTGTACAAATTTATCCTCATTCATCCGGTTCCACCTCCGGTCCCTGCCGCATCCGCGGGTCCAGATATTCGTTGACCACCTGCGCGATGATGCTGCATAAAATCACGGTCATTCCCGACAGAATGCTCAGCACCATCAGCAGATTGTAGTCGTGATACCGTGCGCTCTCGTAAGACAGCGTCCCCAGGCCGGGATAGGAAAAGACGGTCTCAACAATATACGTTCCGCCCAGGATATGCGGGACGGAGATTGCCATAATGCTGAAATAGGAGGGCAGAATATTCCGCAGGCAGTGCCGGAACAGCACCGTCCGTTTCCCCAGCCCCTTCGACCGCGCCAGCAATACATACTCGGCCCGGACCTCCTCCAGAAGTTTGTTGCGGATCATGTACGCATAATACCACAGGTGCTCCAGCACCACAACCGCCAGCGGCAAAATCAGATGCCGTATCCGGTCGCTCAGACTGCCGCCCTTCCCTACGGAATACGCACCGCTGCTGGGCAGTATCCGCAGCGTGACGGCAAAAATCAGGATGAACACCAGCGCCAGCCAGAATTCCGGGATGCAGCTGCTGATTGTCCCCACCCGGCACAGAATCCGGTCCGGCAGACGGTCCTCGAACCACGCGCAAAAAATCCCCAGCAGTATAGCCAGACCAAAAATAATCAGGAAACCAGCGCCGCCGAGCAGCAAAGTATTGGCGGCGCGTCCGCGAATGACCTCCAGCACATCGGTTTTGTACTTGTAGGAGATCCCGAAATCGCCGTGTAAAGCACCCTCCAGCCAGCGGATGTACTGGACGTAAACAGGGGCGTTCAGACCCAGTTTTTCCTCCGCCCGCGCCCGCTCCTCCACTGTCATTTTTTCGGCGCGTTCGCCGTAATAGGATATCAGCGGGTCGCCCGGGGCCAGGCGGGACACATAGAATACGGCCAGCGACAGCAGCAGTACGCTGAGCACAAAGACCAGCGCCTTCTGCGCCGCATATAAAAATGGATGCCTCACGTCTCCGCCTCCTTCCATACGAGATGTCCCGCGGATACCTCTTCCAGCCGTCCCTCTCCCCGCAGGCCCTTTCCATCGAATTTCACCAGCGGCCGTGCCCGTTCCTTCCGGGGGTCCGGGATCGGAATCGCCGATAAAAGCGCTTTTGTATATGGGTGGCAGGGATTGGAAAACAGTTCGGCCGTTGGCGCGAGCTCCACGATTTTTCCGTGATACAGCACCGCCGCCCGGTCACAGAGATAGCGGACCACCGCCAGATCATGTGCGATAAACAGAAATGTAAAACCGTGCTCCTCCTGCAAGTGCTTGAACAGATTGATGATCTGCGCTTGAATCGACACATCCAGCGACGCAATCGGCTCATCCGCCACCAGCAGCTCCGGCTCCATAGACAGCGCCCGGGCAATCGCCACCCGCTGCCGCATCCCGCCCGACAGCTCCGGCGGATATTTGTCCAGATAGGAGGCGTCCATGCCCACATAGTGGAGCTGGAACTCCGCCTCCGCCCGGCAGGAACCGCGTGGTGTCGTGATATGATTGATCTGCATGGGTTCCGCTATGATCTCCGCCGCGGTCATGCGCGGGTTGAGGCTGGAAGCGGAATCCTGAAAAATGATCTGCCGCTGTGTTTGCAGCATTTTTTTGTTGGCGCGGCGCTGGGCGGCGTCGCACACGTTGACGCCGTTGAACAGGATCTCCCCCTGGGTGGGACGCAGAATGTTCATCACGCACCGGGCAACTGTGGATTTTCCAGACCCGGACTCCCCCACCAACCCGAATATTTCTCCTCTTTGCACATCAAAAGAGATGCCGTCCACCGCCCGCAGCACCTGCCTCTTGGACAGCCGGAAGCAGTGCGTCAAATGCCGGACGGAGAGCAATATATCATCTGCCATTCCAGCCACCTCCCACCGGCGGTACGATTTCCGGCGCACGTTCGTCCAGAAGCCACGTCGCGGCAAAATGGGTATCCGTAATCCGGAACATGGGCGGCATCTCCTCATAATCAACCGCAAGGGCATACTCGTTCCGTTCCGCGAAGGCGTCCCCTCTGGGGGGATTGATGAGCGTAGGCGGCATACCGGGAATGGTGTATAGCGGCTCTCCGTCTTTCGCAAAGGAGGGCAGGGCACGCAGCAGTCCCCAGGTATAGGGATGACGCGGCTCATAAAAAATCTCCTCTGCGGTCCCGATCTCCACGATTTTTCCCGCATACATAACAGCTACCCGGTCCGCAGCTCTGGCCACTACGCCCAAATCGTGGGATACCAGCACCGCCGCCGTACCCAGCTTTTGCTGGATCTCCCGCAGCAGATCCAAAATCTGTGCCTGTATGGTCACATCCAGCGCGGTGGTCGGCTCGTCGGCGAACAGCAGACGCGGATTGGAAGCCAACGCAATCGCCATAACACTCCGCTGCCGCATCCCGCCGGAAAAATTGTGGGGATACAGTCCCGCACGCGCCTCCGGCTGGTCGATGCCCACCAGCGTCATCAGTTCTGCAACCCGCTTTTGCAGGGCCGTTTTGCTGATCTTGGGTTCATGCGCCTGCACCGCCTCCGCAATTTGACGGCCAATGGTCAGGGTTGGATTGAGGGCGGTCATAGGGTCCTGAAAGATCATGGAAAACATCCGGCCCCGCAGACGCTGCATATCCCGTTCCCGATACCGGGTGATATCCGCCCCGTCCAACAAAATCTGTCCGTTTTTGATGCTGGCACTGCCCGGCAGAAGCTTCATAATGCTCCTGCACAGCACGCTCTTTCCGCAGCCCGATTCCCCGACAACCGCCAGCACCTCGCCCTCCTCCAAAGAAAAGGACACATCCCGCACCGCCTGTACCTCGCCGTAACCGGTCATGAAGCTGACCGACAGATTTTTTACTTCCAGCAGCTTTGCCATAAAAAACTCCTAAACGCGGGAAGAAGGGGGCCGGATGCCCGGCCTCCTTATCCTGCTCCCATTGATTTTTATTTGTTCAGTGTCCACTCCGTAACGTTCCAGAAAATGCCCACGCCGTGGTGGCCCAGGACGGTGCTCTCGGAGATGCCCTGCAAGCCGTCCGCCGCCACATAATCCGCGTCCACATAGCAGATGAACGCAAACGCGGGGTCGTTAGCCAGTTCGGTCTGGAACCTGTCATACGCCTCTCTGCGGACGGCCTCGTCGTCCGACTGCCGCGCCTCTGTCAGATACTGGTCCACCAGTGCATTGGAGTAACCGGAGTAGTTCGCACCCTTACCAGTGCCAAAGACCTTATACGTATGGTCGTCGGCGTCGAACGGACTGCCCCAGCCAATCAGATAGGCCATTTGTCCGCCCCAGTCCACAACGGCGGGGATCTCCACATTGACGTCAATGCCGGTTTCCTTCAACTGCTGTGCCGCGGCCTGCGCGATATCAACACGCACCTGATCGCCTGCGCCGGTGCTGATGGTAAAGGCGATTTTTTCACCGCTGCGGTAATAAAATCCGTCGCTGCCCAGCGTACAGCCGGCAGCCTCCAGAATCGACCTGGCCCGCGCCGGATCATAGTCGTAGCGCTCTACGCCGGGGTTGTCGTAGATATTGCGTTGCAAGGGTCCGTAGGCGGCGATGCCGTGGCCGAGAATCACAGCGTCAACAATTTTCTGACGGTCAATGCCGCAGCAGACAGCGGGTATAATATCCTTGTTTTCCGTCCAGTAATCGTTCCAGCAGTTGAAGAGAATTCCGCGGTAATCGGAGGTCTTCATCTCATAGACCCTGAATCCGTCCTCATTTTTGAAGGTCTCCGCATCCTTGGGTGCCAGCAGCGCCAGATCCAGCTCGCCGGAACGCATCTGCATCGCCTGTGCATTGTCGTCCGGCACGATCTTGAATACGATTTTGTCGATTTTTGCGGGATCTTTAAAATAATCCGGATTTTTTGCCAGCGTAATGGCCTGTCCCTCATCCCAGCTCTCCAGCATATAGGGGCCGGTTCCCACCGGATGACGGAAAAAATCCGAGGTCTGCATGTCCTCGCCCTCCAGAAGATGTTTCGGGAGAACCGCCATTGTCATATAGTCCAGAAACGCCACGTTCGGCGCGTCCAGCCTGAAAGCGACTGTATGTTCGTCGAGAACGGTAATCTCCGCCACATCCTCAAAGTCCGGCGCGTTTTCGGAACCGTTCTCTGGGTCCATGACCGCCTCAATGGTAAATTTCACATCCTCCGCCGTCACCGGTTCCCCGTCGTGCCAGACGGCCTTTTCGTTCATGTGGAAGGTATAGGTGCAGGTTTCCCCGTCAAATTCCCAGGTGTCGGCCAGACCGGACACCACCTGATTTTCACCGTTGTGGGCGGTCAGACCGTTGAAGAGCAGAATGTTGATCTCCCCATGTTCATCCATTGCCGGATTGATTCTGGTATAGTCTCCGCTTGCGTAGACAAGCATAGAGGGTTCATCCTCCGCAGGGACCGGAGGGGTGTTTGTTGAAACGGGACTGTTTCCTCCTGCATTCTGTGCGTTTCCGCCGCAGGCGGCCAGTACCGGCAGCATGACCGCCAGCAGCAGCGCGAGTACTTTCTTCATCTGAATGGCCTCCTTTTTTGAAGTTCAGGGTTGTGAAGATTATAACAGGGGTCTTTGCGCTTTTGAAGCCCCCCGGGGGGATAAAATTTTTTGTTTTTCGGATAGTATGCCTCAAATCTTCGAAATCCCTTGCAGCGGCATAAAATTTCCGGTATAATAGAACAAAACGGGGGTGAGAAAGCGTTATGATCTGTACACTGTGTCCGCGCCGGTGCGGTGCGCTCCGCACGGAAACCGTTGGTAAGGGTTACTGCGGTATGCCTGCACTGCCTGCCGCCGCCCGCGCCGGCCTGCACTTCTGGGAAGAACCCTGTATCAGCGGGATACAGGGCAGCGGCGCGGTATTTTTTTCGGGATGCGTTCTGGGATGCGTTTTCTGTCAGAACGGGCAGATCAGCCGCGAGCGCTTCGGAAAAACGCTGACGCCGGTCAGACTGCGTGAAATTTTTGAGGACCTGATTACACAGGGTGCGCATAATATCAATCTGGTCAGCCCCACGCCCTACGTTCCGGCGATTCTGGAGGCGCTGGAGACGCCGCTTCCAGTTCCGGTTGTATGGAATACCGGCGGGTATGAGCGGGTGGAGACGCTGCAAATGCTGGAAAACAGGGTGCAGATCTGGCTCCCGGACCTGAAATATGTGGACGGCAGTCTGTCCGCACGCTACAGCCGCGCCGCTGATTATTTTGCGTACGCCTCCGCGGCCATTTTGGAGATGTACCGTCAAAGCGGCGATTACGTCCTGGAAAACGGCCTCTTAAAACGGGGCGTTCTGATCCGGCACCTGCTGCTCCCCGGCGGGCTGGATAACGCCAAAGCCGTTATGGATTGGATCTCACGGACCTTCCGTCCCGGACAGGTTTTGTTTTCGCTCATGTCCCAGTACACGCCGCAGCCCGGCGCCGTGGGACTGCTCAGCCGCCGCGTCACCGGCGCGGAATACCGTGCCGCCCTTGCCTACATGCACAACCTGGGCATCACGGACGGCTACTGTCAGGACTCCTCCTCCGCCCGCGCCGAATACACCCCGGCTTTTGACCTGACCGGATTATCATAAAAAACAGGGATGCAGCCCGCATCCCTGTCTTTACGTTTTTTCCGCTAATTGCTTTACCAGCACGCCGTCCGGCGTCACATAGGCGGTCTGATAGGGGTCATAGACCACCATTCCCGGCCTCGCGCCGTTCGGCTTTTTTACGTTGCGCACCTGGGTATAATCCACCGCCACCTGACCGCTGTCCCGTCCCTGGGAGAACCACGCCGCCAGCACCGCCGCCTCCGTTAAGGACCGGCTGTCCGGCTCCAGACCCTCTGTACACAGAATCACATGGGAACCATGAATCCGCTGCGTATGGAACCAATAATCGGTTTTATACGCCTCTTTTGTCAGGCGGTCGTTCTGGGTATTGCTTCTCCCCACTAGAATTCTCAGTCCACTGCTGGACCGGAACGCCCTCGGACGGCTCGTCCCGCGCCGCAGTTCTTTTTTGCCGCCGGTCACGTTTTTCAGGTATCCGGCCTCGCTCAGTTCCCGGCGAATCTCCGAAAAATCCTGTTCCGTCTCCGCACGGCTCAGCTCATCCAGCACGCTCTCCAGCCAGTCGCGTTCCCGGCGGGCCGCGGCCATTTGTTCCGTCAGATATTTTTCCGCCGTTTTCGCCTTGTTGTAACGCTTGAAATATTTCGCCGCGTTCTGCTGGGGCGTCAGCAGCGGGTCCAGCGGGATACTGATGTCCGGGCAGGTATCCTCATAGTAATTTTGCGCCGTTAAAATACGCTGTCCCTTTTCCATTCGGTACAGATTGGCCGTAATCAGTTCCCCATAAATCCGCAGCCGGTCCCGGTCCTGCGTCTGGGCATACTCCTTCTCCTGCAAGGCCAGCTTCCGCACCGCACGGTCACGGGCATTGGCGGCGGCTTTTTGCAGGGTCTGTCCGCGCTGGCGGACACGCTCGATCTGTTCCCGGGTCTCATAAAACGCATCCAGCATGGGGGAAAATTCCGTCCATGCCTCCCCGGTCATACTCTCTCCGTACTGCCGGAGCGGAAAATAGGAAAATTCTGACGGTTTGCCGTTTTTGGTTAAAAGATACGGCGTAAACCGGTCCTCCTTCACAGCCCCCTGCCAGGCAAAAAAAGCGTCCTCCAGGTCCCCGGACGCCGCGATCTCCCGGCAGACTAATGGAGAGATCCCGAAAAAGGTGTCCAGCAGGAATTGGTCCGCCTCCCGTCCCGGCACGGCCTGCGTCCGCAGACGGCGGAACGCCTCACGGTCAATAGCCAGCGGGTCGGATTTTTCCTGCGCGGGGGGCAGACGGTAGAATAATCCCGGCAGTACCTGCCGTTTTTCGCTCATCTCCATGTCCACGCGCCGCAGACAGTCGATGATCCGCTCCTGACCGTCCAGCAGAATCAGGTTCGAGTGCCGTCCCATGCACTCCAGCACCAGACGCCGTTTTCCCTGCTCGCCCATCTCGTCCACGATATCCACCGTCAGCACCACCACACGTTCCAGGCCCGGCTGGCCGATCCCGGTCAGACGGCCGCCCTGCAAATGCTTGCGCAGCAGCATACAGAACATGGGCGGCGCGGATGGATTTTCCCGGACAGTGCTGGTGAAATGGATACGCGCCTGACTGGCCCCGGCACACAACAGCAATTTTTTATTGCCGCGCAGGGTCAAAATAATCTGGTCCCGTGCGGGCTGCTGCACTTTTTCGACACGCAGTCCCAGAGCCGCTTTTTGCAGCTCCCGGACCACGCCCCGCAAACAGACTGCATCAAGCGGCATGGCCGTCCTCCTTCATCATCACAGCAAAAAGATAATTGATCCGGTCCCGCTGGCCGCGCAGATACAGATATCCGAACAGGCATTCCAGCGCGGTGGCCTTCAGATAATCTGCCCTGCTGGCGCTGTGGGGAATGGTATTCACATGGGCGTTCCGGCCCCGTTTATAGACCGCCGTCTCCTCATCTGTCAGCAGCGGCAGGATTTTATCCCCCCGTTCCGCCTGGGCCGGCGCCCTCACCAGTTCTACCGCGGCACGGTGCAGGCCCTTACCGGTAGCGCGTCCGCAGGCGCACAGATACGACCGCACCAGCAGTTCATAGACCGCGTCCCCCAGATGCGCCAGTCCGATACTGCTGATGGCCCGGATCTGGTCGTCCTCCAAATGCAGTGAAAAATAATCTTCCATAGTCTCTCCTGAATTTATTTGCAGTGCCGTGCCTTGCCGGTCATGCTCTCGACGGTCAGCTTGAAGACGGCAGTCTGCGGCATCACCGCCTGATTAAACGGAAACTCCTCCTGGTGATAATGCGCCATTAAAATACGCAGAGCCTCCAGTTTTTCCTCATCGGGAAGAATCGTCATATGGCCCCGTCCAATGACGCTCTCGTACTCCATTGTACAGTTTCCGCGGTCCTCCTGGGTGACCAGTCTGTGTCCACAGTCCATTTCAAAGCTGACGCGGCTGTCCTTCCGCATCAGGTCGTATTTCGTACCGTTCAGCGCGCCGTGGAAATACAGCTCAACGGTCTGTCCCTCCGTCTTTATTCCGAAATTCAGCGGCAAAATATATGGATATCCGTCATCATTCAGCGCGATACGGCAGATATCGCATTTTTCCATAATCGCCACAAGATTCTCAAAGCCTGTAACCTCTCTGTCTGAACGACGCATGATAGAATCACTCCTTTTTCGTTTGATTTTCCCAAATCTGTCTGATACTGTCCGGCAGCAGCGCCAGCAAATCCGCCGGGCGGCTGATTTTTTGCAGCACAGGCCCAGTCCCGCGTGTCCAAGCCGTGGGCGCACGGACCGGCCGGTCCCCCGCAGATCAAACAGGTCCGGGGGCCGGCCGGGATCATTTGCCGCCGTCACAGCATCTCTGGGAGCGTGACGTCAGTCCTCATCAATCTGCCGGATCACGTCAATCACGGTGTTGTTCCGGTACATGACCACGCCCACGATGCGGTCTTTGTAACGGATGGGGTCTGGCACGCCCACCAGTGCCTCCGCCTTGTCCTTCAGCTCCTGAATCGTGTAAACACGTATGCCCGCTGCGCGCAGCTTCCCGGCCACCTCCGGACGTTTTGGGTTCACCGCCACGCCCTGGTCCGTGACCACCACGTCAACCACATCCCCGGGCGTGACGACGGTATTGACGCGGCCGATGACACACGGGATGCGTCCGCGGGTCAGCGGGGCCACCACCACCGACAGACTGGCGCCTGCCGCCGTGTCCGGATGCCCGCCGATGGCGCCGCGGATGACGCCGTCAGAACCTGTCAGGACATTGACGTTAAAATCCGTATCAATCTCCAGCGCCGACAGTACCACAAAATCAAGCTGGTCCACCGCGGCGGCTGAGAGAAAGCTCGCGTAATAGGTCGCGCCGATCTGGTGATGAAAACGGTTGTGCTTGAGGGAGTGGGCGGCGTCCAGATCAAAGCTCTGCACGTCCAGAACACGGTCAATCAGACCCTCCTCGTGCATGGCGGTAATCTGTCCGGTGATGCCGCCCAGCGCAAAGCGGCAGCGAATGGATTTATCAAGCATCATCTGCCGGATAAACCGTGCGGTTGCCAGCGACGCGCCCCCGGAACCCATTTGCATGGAAAAGCCGTTGTAAAGATACCCCGCCGCGTCGATCACATTGGCAGCGGTCTGTGCAATCAGCAATTCTTTGGGATTTTTCGTATAGCGGGTGGCCCCGGACATAATGCCCTTCGGGTCGCCGATGTCCTCCTCCACCACGATATAATCCACGTCGTACTCCGGAATCGCCCAGGGCGCGTTGGGGTAGCTGACAAGCTTGTTTGTGAGGATCACCACTTTACTGGCATACTTGGCGTCCGTGCGGGCGTAGCCCATGGAACCGCAGGCCAGCGTGCCGCCCTCCTCACGGCTGTAGCCGTTGGCGTTGCCGTAGGGGTCGCAGGACGGCGCGCCTAAAAACGCAACGTCGATATGCAGTTCCCCGCTGCGAATGGCCGCGGCCCGGCCGCCGTGGCTGCGGAACACTACCGGACAGTCCATCAGGCCCCGGGAAATCTGTTCGGCCAGTTCCCCCCGCAGGCCGGAGGTTTCGATATGGGTAATGACGCCGTTTTTGATATGCTCAATCAGCGGCGCGTGGACCGCTGCCAGTGAACTGGCGGCAAGGGTCAGATTCTTGAATCCCATCCGCGCCAAGGTGTCCACCACCCGGTTGACCACATGGTCGCCGCCCCGGAAATGGTGGTGGAAGGAGATCGTCATGCCGTCCCTCAGACCGGTTGCCCGCACGGCATCCTCCAGAGAGGGCAGCAGCTTATTCTGCCGCTGCGCACGGTCCTGAAAAGTCCCGGTATGCTTGGCAGGCACGCCGCTGAAAACGCCGTGATGCGCGATTTCATCTATATGGGGGATGTTTTGCAGCAATTGTTCATCCATCTTCCTTACGCCTCCTCCGTCATTTTATCCGCCTCCGCCAGAGCAATCAGCCGCTGTGCGCGGAGGACTACCGGACGGTCGATCATTTTCCCGTTGAGGCTGGCCACGCCGCTGCCCCGCGCATTGGCCTCCGCAATGGCGTCCATAACCGCATACGCCTTTTGCAGGTCCTTCTCTTTGGGGATGAACGCCCTGTGCAGCGGCTGGATCTGCCGGGGATTGATGACGGATTTTCCGTCAAAACCCAGCTTGCGGATCAGCTCCACCTCCGCAAGAAAGCCCTCTTCATTGTTTACGTCGGAATACACCGTATCCAGCGCGGCGATCCCGGCGGAACGGGCGGCGTTGAGGATCATGCTGCGGGCAAACAGCAGCTCAATCCCATCGGAACGGGTGGTTTTCAGGTCCGTAACGTAGTCCTCCGCACCCAGGGCAATTCCGATTAAACGACCGCTGGCATGGGCAATTTCTTTGGCGTTCAGCACGCCGTTGGCGCTCTCAATCGCGGCCATCATGCCCGTCGCGCCTACGGGAATCCCATGCTTTTCCTCAATGCGTGCGATTTCCCGCTCACAGTCGATGACGTCCTGCGCACTGTCTGTCTTGGGCAGGCGCACTACATGCACGCCCGCCGGGACAATCGCCTCCAGGTCCCGCACGCCCAGTCCGCCGGACAAATCGTTGATGCGGACGACGATCTCTTTTTTTCCGAAATGCAGCGTTTTCAGCGCGTTATGCACCAGAAACCGCGCTGCGTCCTTCTCCGTCAGGGCCACGCTGTCCTCCAGGTCAAACATGATGCTGTCGGCACCGTAAATACGGGCGTCGGCAATCATGCCGGGATTGTTGCCGGGGACAAACATCATACTCCGGCGCAGGCGGTCTTTCACATAGCGTTTTTCCATTACCGGCGCACCTCCCAGTTAAACTCCTCCTGTCCGGCGGCGCGGAGGGCGGCGGCGCTGACCCGTGCCCGGACGGTGCAGTCCAGCGCGCCCTTATCGACTGCGATGACCGCCGCGTTTTCCACACCAAGCCCGCTCAGCGTGTCCCGGATGACCGCCTCGATCTGACGCCCGAACTGCTGCATGACGCTGCTGGTCAGGTCCAGCGCAATGCCGCCGGTGTCCTTCGGCTCAATGGTTACCATAATGTCGCTGGATTCCAGTGTACCAGCCATTGCGGTATGTTTCAGTTTCATCATTTTTCTTCTCCATCAAAATTCGGCAGGTCAGGCCAAGGCCGCCGCCAGACGTTGGGCAATCGCGTCCAGAAATTCCTCGGAATTGACCGCATGGGCCTCAAAACCGGGTTCTACCAGTCCCACCAGGTCTTTGGTCATGATACCGGCGTTGAGGGTATCGAAACAAGCCTGCTCCAGCTTTCCGGCATAGTTTACCAGCTCCGGCAGGTTGTCCAGCTCGCCGCGCTTGCGCAGGGCCCCGCTCCAGGCAAAAATAGTGGCCATTGAGTTGGTGGAGGTCTTTTCGCCCTTGAGATGCCGGTAGTAGTGCTTGGTTACGGTGCCGTGAGCGGCCTCGTATTCGGTGGTGCCGTCCGGGGCCACCAGCACAGAGGTCATCATGGCCAGAGAACCGAACGCCGTAGAGACCATATCGCTCATCACATCGCCGTCATAGTTCTTGCAGGCCCAGATGTAGCCGCCCTCG
>CAMWSZ010000008.1 GCA_947177005.1 uncultured Clostridia bacterium
GTTCCTCTACAGCCCCGGTCAGCCTGCGGACGGCTTCTTCTGCCAGATCAATCTCCGCTGCGGCGTTGTCAACGGCTTCCTGCCCATCTTCTATCGCCTGAGTATAGACCTCCATCGCCTTTTCCGACAAAAGGATTTCGTTCTCCACATCGCCAAGAGAAAGTGAGAGCTGATCGTACTCGTATTGTAGCGCCCGTACCTGTTCCGAATTGCCGCCGGCCTCCGCCATTTCTTCTTGGAGCTCGTTCATCCGGGCCAGCGTATCCGCCCGTTTTTTCTCGGCAGCTTCCAGAGCGGTTTGGGCGCGGGTCAGCTCAATGCTGTTTTTCTCCGCCTCGATCAGCACGTCCGCCTGAGCCGCGTACACGGCGGAAAGCCGGTCCTGGTACGCCTGCGCCATAGCGTTCTGCTTCCAGGCTTCCGTGTTGGCCCTTAACGCAGCAGTGCCGCCTTCAATCGCATTGTTCTCCAGATCAATGCTGCCAGCCAGCTCCGGGACGGTCTCGCTCAGCAGAGCAAGGATATTATGATACTCCCGCTGGCCGTCTGCCGAGAGCTGGGCGTAATCGCCCATTGCCTCCAGCTTGCTGATGTAGGTGTCCGCTACGTTGGCAGCGGCCAGAACGGAGGCCGCCGTTTCATCGCAGGTACCGGCGGCATCCGACAGAACGGTATCCATCTCCCGCGCCGCTTCGGTCAGTTCCTTCACAGTGGGCGTGCCGTCCTCCAGGACCGTATTCATGCCCACCACAGCGGCCACAACGCCTGCCACAGCCGCGCTTACACCCAGGATCGCCCCCACAGGCCCCGTGAATAATGCGGCCACGTTCAGCGCCTTAAACGCCATCAGCGCGGCGTTCACCCCGGTTACGGCGACGGCTGCGGTACCCATGACACCTGTAAAGGCCATCACGCCTTTCACCAGAGCCGGATGCTCCTCTACAAAGCCGTTGACTCCGGTAAGGACATCTGTCCCAATTTCGGCCAGCTTCCGAAGCTCCGGATTAAACTGTTCGCCGATGGTAGTTTTCAGCGCATCCGCAGCGGAATCCATCAAGGTCAGCTGGCCGTTGAGGTTGTCCAGCATAATGCTGGCCATTCTTCCAGCGGTACCGCTGCAATTTTGCAGCGCGGCGGCATAGTCGTTGAAAGACTTTCCGGATTTTGTCGCCGCCTCCCCGCAGCCGGTCATGATCGTTTGGAAAGAGGAATACTGACTTGTCCCGGCAATAATCTTTGCCAGATTCGCCTGCTGTTGATCCGTCAGATCCGACCAGATGCTGCTGATACCATTCAGGATACTGGACAAGCTCTGCATATTGCCCTGTGCGTCGTAGATCTCCACGCCGTACTCGGCCAGCGCAGAGGCACAGCCCTTTGTATCGGTGGCGAGCCGGGTCATCACCGCGTTCATCGCGGTACCCGCTTCGCCGCCCTTCACGCCTGCGTCCGCCATCGTCATGATGACAGCTGTCGTGTCCTCCACGGTATAGCCCAGGGATTTCGCTGTTGCTGCAACTTTCTTGTACGCCTCGCCCAGCTGGATCACGTTCGTATTGCTGTTGGCCATCGCATAAGCCATCTGGTCAACGAACTCCCCGGTATCCTGCGCTGTCAAACCAAAGGCGGTCAGGTAGTCGGTGACGATATCCGACGCTGTCGCCAGATCCATATTCGCGGCGGCGGACAGGTCCAGGACCGGCTGAAGTCCGGCAAGCATCTGATTCGTATTCCAGCCTGCCAGAGACATGTACTGAAAAGCGTCCGCGCTTTGCAGGGCAGTGAAGCTGGTTTCTGCGCCAGCCTCCTTTGCGGCGGCGGAGAGCTTCTGAAGTTCCCCCGACGTAGCCCCGGAAAGCGCCTCCACCGCGGAGATGCTCTGTTCAAATCCTGCGGCGATAGAGACACATTCGGAATAGGCTTCGTAGATTTCATGGAGTCCGGCAGCGATTCCGGCGGAGGCAAGTGCCTGCTGTGCGGCGGAGAAAGCGTCTGCGGCTGTACTGCCAAAGTTCTCCGCCGCCTCTCCCGCTTCCTGATGGGACCGGCTCATATCCTGGGCGGAATCGGCTACGCTTTCCTGCCGCTGGCGCAGTTCCTCCAGCCGGGCGGTCAATTCGGCGCTCTCTTTGGTAAGGTCATCCGTATTGACCTCGGCTTCCTCCAGCCGCTGTCCGGTGGCAGTCAACTTCTGATTTTGTCGTTCCAAGGCCGCTGTCGTATCGCTGATGCGCTGCTCCAGCTTGGCCTGTTCGCGTTCCAGACCGGCAGTGGGGCCTTCCGTCTCCGCGATCTCCCGCTGAATCAAATCATACTGCTTTTGGAGGTTTTGCAGTTTCGCCTCTGTGTTTTGGACTGCGTTCTGCTGCTTCTGATAGGAGGAGATATCCGACTGGACCTTGTTGAGGGATTGAATCTCTTTGCCTAATTTAGCGAACTCCTGCTGTGCCTTCGTAAAGGAGCTGCTGAAGCTGCTGCCCGTTTGGGCGTTCAGCTGGAATTCTATATTGTGGATTTTCCCCAGCTGGCTCACGTTCCCGCCTCCTCTCCGCCATATCGTTATTCACCTGAATCCAGCCCAGCAATTCCATCAGCGTCATGGACAGCCAGTAATCCGGAGAAGGTCCGTAGTTTTTAGCCAGAATCAGACTTTGTTCCTGGAACCAGCGCGAGATTTCTGCAGTGTCATTGCGTACAAATCCGCGCTGAGCAGAAAATTTCTTACCGCTCCGATGATGCAGTGGAAGTCAAAAGCGGGCATGAGCCGCAGCGCATCCGGGCCGAGCTTTTCCGTACAGGCTCTGGTGGCAACACGAAGCTGGAAGTCCATATTGACAGACGGATCGGACATCAGGAGACGCAGCGCCTGCATCTCCCGCCCAATCGCCAGGAAGTCCTTGCCCGTCAGCTTGTCAAAGTCAAAAGACAGCTCTTCGTACTCTTTGCCGTGATAAGAGAACGGTTTGCGGAGCTTATGGATATATGCGTTCAGACCAAGTTTATCGAACTCCTGCGCCTTTTTTTCTGCTGTCTCCAGCTCCGCTTCCGCTTCCGGCGGCAGGCCAGTGTTGGTTTCTTCTGCCATATGCTACTCCTTTCAAAATTCAGGGAACGGGTATTGTGTTCCGCCGATCATGTACAGCCGCTTCTCCAGATCGATTTCCAGCAGCTTTTCATCATCGCAGTATGCGGCATGGTAAGATACGTCATATTCGCAGATGGTTCCCTGCCTTACCATTCCGCCGCCGATAAAAATCGTCTCTCCCGAACCCCGCTCCCGTTCATCTTCCAGCTGCGGTTCGAAAGTGCAGCAGGTGTAAACAGGGCCGGGAATTAAACGGCGGGGTTTGGCCCTCATGACATGTTTGATACGGCGAATGCCGGTTTCACACTTTTCCGCGTCAAGATATTGCTCTGCCGCAAACACAATAAGCGTCTGGACAGACGGCTGTTTCATTGCCTCCGCCGCATCGTGGATGCTCACAAAATGCAGACGCAGAGGCACATCGTGGTGGGAAAGGAGATCAGGCAGATGTACCTGCCCGACACCCGGAATAGGCTTTTTCTCACTTTCAGGACCACGATAGACCATAAAGTCAATTATACCTTGGCTGTATACCATAGAATTCCTCCTGTTCCTATCTTGCCTCAAAACACGCCCGGCGCAGCCTCTAGACCGCGCCGGGCAGTTGTGCGGATTACATCAGGCCGATAGCCTTGCGAACATTTGCGGCGCAGTCTTCGCCGTCGATCTCATGGATCTGGTTGAACTGGTCGATGTCCACAACCTTTTCTCCATTCTTATACACCGTATACTTACATACGCTGTATACACCGGAAGCGTCTGCCGCAGAGGCTGTGGCAATGGTGCCGTGGTTTGTCTCAATGGGCCGGATGGACATCTCAAACCGCACCTGCTCAATTTCCTCCGTGCGGCTTACCGAATCGAAATACTGATCCGCAACATACACCGCCACATCGTGCCACCTGTTGCTCCCCAGCTTCACAATGGCATCGGTTACGCTGGTAAAATTGATGTTGACGGTCATGGCCTCGATCATGCTTGCCAACGGGATAGTAGCGTCTCCCATAAGACCTGCTCCCGTTGCGGTGACGGTTTTGTACTTGAGCGGGGGCATAGTGACTTTGCCGACACCGATCAGTTCCCCGCCGTCCTCATACATCATGTAATCTACATGGGCATTCGGATAAATCATGCTGCATACCTCCTTACGCCGTCAGCGCTGTTTCCATGTAGGAAACATCGTATTCCAAGATGAAGTCAATTCGTTGCGCCGGGACAGGCGGAGAATTGTAGACGTGCAGCGCGATATGACCGGCCAGCAGACTGGTCAGAGGATTCTCCTCCGCCAACAGCACAGCGCGGGCGCCATAAAGATAGCCGCTGCCGCACAGTCCGCCCAGCCAGATATTGCAGGTCTGAAGGATGGAGTCCCGCAGCACTCTGGTCAGGGGCTTGTCCTGCTTGGGCCAGAACGTTCGAATCAGGGTGTTCCCAATATAATCGAACATCCGGGATACCGGAATGAATTGGTCCTTGACGTCTGTATTGCCGGGGTAGCAGGCGGTATAGTTGCCTTTCGCCACCCAGCCGCTGTCCAGAAAGTTGACGGCAGTAACTACACCCCAATCTCCCGCCACCATTTCCACCTGGGGCCACGTCAGATTGACCTCCGTGCCGTCCTCCAGAACACAGGCGTCCATTTTGAGATTCTTGTTGCTGGGCGATTCATAGGGAACGCCCCGGTTGTCCGCATCCACCTTTGCCATCAGGCCGCACAGCTGCGTAGACAAGTGGAAGGTGTAATCTCCCAGTTTGACCATTGGCCAGCAGAGAATTTGATCCACATCCACAAAGCTGTTTTTGTTCTTGTAGCCCGACAGCTGCGAATACTCGGTAACGCCCTCTGCGCTGCTGTCACAGTCAATGACTGCTTTTCCCTTGAACAAACCGCTGATGGCAGACGCCTTTGTCGCCATGACCGCCGCCACAACGGTATTGTGGGACCAGCCGGGAGCGCAGATCAGATCGGGAACGGTACCCACCACTGTCATAGCGGCATCGACCTGAGCAATACCGTCCACTACGTCCGCCACAGTTGCCGTTTCGGGGGCAGCCGCAGAATAGCCGATGTTGAGGGTGGCAGCGTCATAGGCTGCGCCGGTACTCAACAATTCCACGATACAGACATAGGTATCGCTGTCATCCCGATCATAAAAGACACTGTAATCTGTGTCCACCTCCAGCTCTTTTACTTCTGCTGTTCCGTCAGCGGTCACACTGGCAGTTACTGTCAAAGAGCTGGCAAGCGCCTCAACAGGCAGGATCACCTGATGATTTGTCACGGTATACTCCTTTGCGGCCTCGTCCCGCTTCATCTTTTCCAGATCAAGGATATTGCAGAAAATAGCAGGCTGGCAGCCAAACAACTGGAAGTGCGAGTACATAAACTCGCAGAGAGTATAGGCTTTCCAGTCATAGGAAAAGCCCAGCTTCTCCACCGCCTCATCCCATCTGGTGGCCAGAACCGGCGTGTTGGATTTAGCGGGCTTGGCAGCGGTTTGGACAGGAGCTGTTCCCACCACAAACGGGATGCCTACTTTGGCTACGTTCGGTGTGCTTACCGGCGTAGCCTGTTCATAAACTCTTACTCCGAGGATTGCCATATGGGATTACCTCACTTTCCCGCCAATTTCCGATAATTGGCATACAGGGCGTTGCCGGGCTCCTTAAGCATACGCCACGCCATTGGAAGCGCATCGCCGGAGACGATCAGCGTCCTTACCAGGGGATATTTCTTAATGGCGGGGGCAGCGGCCTGCAAAGCCTGCGCCAAGTTCCCGCGATAGATTGTCCCGGTCTGAATCAGGCCCTTGATATTCGGGCCAATGTAGATATAAAAGCCGGATTTGTTGCTCTCTGCTGCCACAACCACAACCGCGCCGTTTGTTTTCTTGCCTTCGGCCGGCGCGGCGGTTTCTGCAGCGGCAGCAGCCATTTTATTCTCCATGTTCGCCGTTTCCTTTCAACGTAATTGTTTCTTTCAGATGCCTTGGATGCGGGTCATGCGGCGGCATTCCATGCGTTACCCGCGCCGCATCCAGCCGTTTTACTGGCTGCATATGCCAGGTGGAGAGCATTTCTCCCAGATAATACGGCGCGGTGCCTTTGGGCGGCGGGCCGGTATCTGGATAGGACAGTGTCTCCAGGCCAGCTTTCAGATCCAGACAGAACTGTTCGCCAAGAATACACTTGCGCAGCAGAGCAACACGCATCCGCTCCATCACGTTCAGAAGCGCTGTGCCGCCCTCCTGACCGTCTTTGTGGTAGACACAGAAAACGGTCCTGACAACGGCTGTGGTCTGCGGCTGTTCGCCCGGCTCTTGATAGTCCTTGCTTGTCAGAGCCTGGTGAAGGATGTACGGAGCGTCCCGTGTGGCGGAAACCTCGTCCGGCAGGGCGTTCAGAAACACTTTTACCCGACGGTACGGCTCGTCCTGTTCCTCCTGTTCTGCGTTCTCTTCCTGTTCGTCCGGGTCCTCATACCCGTCATCAAAGTCCGTGTCAAAATACGCGCATTGTGTATCTTCAGGCGGCGGGACCGGAAGCAGCAGGTCCTTCAGCACCTCTTCGGTAAATTCTTTTAACTGTTCCAGTAAAATTACACGCGTCATGTTGATACCCTCATATCGCCGTTCAAAATAGCAGTAATGTTACGGTTCAGACGTTCCTCGAACGTTTCCATCGCCGCATTCGCCAGTTTTTCCGCAACCTCCCGGCTGCCCAGCATCTGCGGGACGGAGGAACCCATTACTTCTTTAAGCGCATCGCTGCCGCCGCTGGCTGCGCCTCCTGTACGTTCGAATATGCCGACGTGTCCAGACCGCATCTGCGCCACAAACGCGTTCTGGAAGCGTACAGGGGATGTACTCTTCAGCTGATGTCCGCTGGCCGCTGCGCCGGGATGCACCGTAAGCCATTGACCATTGACCTTTGCCCTCACCCATTTCTCCGTATCCTGCCTGGGCATCGCCGGAGACGCTCCGCCGAAACGGTGCAGCGGGATTTTCGCGCCGGAGAAGGTGACAGAAGCGCTCACTCCGCTGCCGTGATAACTGCGGGTAACCTGAATGTTCTCGTTTGCCCTGATATTGGCGGCTGAGATATCGTACCGTTCCCGGATCGCTTTGCTGCTGTCTGTCCGAAGGCGCGAAGCCGCACGGCTCATGGCGTCGTTGACTGCGGCGGTTACGCCCCGCGGGATACCTGCCAGCAGTTTTTCCGCCCGTTCTAATGCCGCTTGTCCGGCGGAATCTACGGTTATATTCATTTGACTGCCACCAGCTTCGCTTCGATCATCCCCATCTCACAGGCGGAAGAAGCAATGGTATATTTTTTCGAGGACTGCATACGGCCTTTCCGCCGAATGATCTCAATCGGATCATCCTTTTCCAGATGTCTGCCGCCCAGGTCCTTTGCCGCGCAGAGCAGAATCACGCCTCTCAGGTGCAGGCCCTGCGCATGGTCGTCGGACAGCTGCTGCCGGCCGGATTCGTCAAGCTCCTGAAGAGATACAGGGATGTCCTCATAAACCTGCCCGGCATATTTGATTGTCCGCTTCTCCGCGAACTCATCCACATTGAGGAAAACTTTGTGGATATCGTTGGCAACCATATCCTTGAAGCCGCTCATCGTACAATGTCCCCGTCTTCCGCTTCTGCGGCGGCAATCAGCTCTGCCCGCTCATGATTGTTCTTTGCGCCGGAGATGTCAATGCCCAGGTCCTGCGCCATCTGTTCCAGGTCCGCTTTTGCCATGCGCTCCAAAGCCGCAACACTCAAGCCGTCAGACGCTTCGTCCTCTCCGCCTGACGCGGCCTCTGCGGGCTTTTTGCCTGCGGTGGTATCCTGGGGCAGCTTATCGGGATCTGGACCGTTCTGCGGCGCAACAGGGGGAGTCGTGGGGCTTCCTGGAATAATCTCCGCCACGCCCAGATTTACCAGCCGCAGCGCCTCCCGGTCCGAAACCTTGACCTGCTCCCCTTTGAAAATAGGATGTACACGTCCCTTGCCGTTTCTGGAGCCATAAGCTCCCTGCAAAATCCTGACGATTGCCATATTATTTCACCACACCTTCCGCATAAATACAGGGGCAGTAGTTTTTGGGAGCAGCGAGGGGCCGGGAGGCCAGACGAAGCTTCCGAGTGTCATGGTCCTGGTCAAGTGTGAACTTCGGCACCCGGATACCAGGATGGGAAATCGGTACAGTGCTGCCGTAGTCGATCTGTGTGATCTGGCCATACATGAAGTGGCCGCAGGCAGGAGCTGTCACCATAGCGCTGGTCTTGGGGAAGTAAGGCTTGGTTATGCCGTCGTCATCCATGTAGCTCTCATCCACAGAAATCAGATTCAGTTGGAAACCGCCGAAGTTAATAGTACCCAGCAGCACTACGCCAGTATAAGCGGTGAGCTGCTCCCGGATGGAGCCGATGGCGATGCCGCTGTTCTTGTCCAGCAGTTCCCGCAGATCCTCAAACTCCAGGATGGCATCCGCCGTATCAGTGCCAAGCAGCAGGTCCGATACAGGCAGACCACGGTAGGAAAGCATCCTGCACATGGCAATCACATCAGCACGCATCTCCGCAAAGCAGGTCCAGGGCGCTTCCACTGTGTAGATATGATCGCTGGCCGTACCCTCATAGAACTGGACATGGAGTGTCTCGCCCTTGGTCTTATCATCGACAAAGGTCTGCATCGTACAGGCATTGTTGATTAGGGTCTGTACCGCCATCCACTCCTCGCGGCGGCGGATGCGCAGATCCATGTCCCCCATGTCATCCCGCAGCAGACGGGCAGCCCGCTCAGCAGGAGTGGAAACAGAGTAAATGGCCTCGCCGAAGCCGCGCTTCTTCAGATCATCCAAGGTCAGGTAACGGGATACGCCAATGTAGGCCGGTTCAAGCTCGTGGACCTCATAGCCGATGCGTCCCATCGGGATGTCGCCAACACGCTCCGAAACAAAGGCGGCCATACGCCGGTCGCCTCTGCGGTACTCGGTCAGCACTTTATCAGCGGCAAACACGTCGCTGTCGCCAGTGGGGAAATAGCGGTCACGGAAGAAGAAGGTGTTCGGGATGTATTCCTCCATGATCGCTGCCAGGATGTAGGTATCAAAAAAATTCAAAACAGCCATAGTGTGAGTCCTCCTTACTGGGCCGAGGATGCGGCCTTGAAGATGATGCTGTACGTCCGGAGCTTATCTTTATCCTCTTCCGTCAAGACATAACCTTCGGCAGCGGTCACCTTCTCCGGATCAAAACATCCCGCGGTATAAATCACCACGGGAATTTCAGCGTCAGCGTCATCGCCAATTTCAATGTCATCACAGAGGATGCCGTGCGGCGTGGTGGAGCCGTCGTAAACGGACAGCATACCGGTACCGGAGTCTTTCCCCAACAATGTACCACGCTTCAGCACAGCCGCTTCAGACGGCTTGGCAATGGTGCCGCCGTCTACATGAACAGGAGGATTGAGGCCGGTAATCAAACCATCGTACTCCATCTCTCCAAGTTTTCTGTGCAGTTCTCTCATGTGTTACTTGCCCTCCTTTCCGAATAGCGCCTTGACCTCCGCTCGTGCGTAGGCTATACGCTGCTCCTGTGTCTGATTCTCTTTGGGCGGCGGAGTGCCGGGATCGCCACAGGCCGGTACAGCCTGCGCACCGGAAGCCTGGGCATCATCGCTCATATCGGACAGAAATTTCTTGCCCTGCTGGGCCGCTTTCTGCGCGGCACGGTAGGCCATCTCCTGGGCGGTGCAGGCATGTTCGCCGTACTTCGCCGCCTGGATGGTCTCCGCGTCATACAGGCCAGCCAGAGCGTCAATCTCCTGGATGCGCTGGCGCTCGGCCTGTGCCGCGTCACAAGTCTGGTCAGCAGCCATAGCCGCAGCGGCGGCAGCCTTAACTGGCGGCGCAGCCGATGCCGCAAGCGCGGCACATACTTCCGCAAGAGCGGGTGCAGCCGTGCCGGATGCGGACACAGCGGCTCTGGCCTCAGCAAGCAGCTGCTCCGCAAGCGCGGGATTCTCCACGCGCAGTTCCTCAAGTGTGTTTGCCATTGTGGTTCCTCCATTCTGATTGGTATTTGTCTCCGAAGCAGCCGCTTCGGGTGTGACCGTTGGGATATTGTCCGGGGCGAACATCCCCGGCGTGAGGTGGAAGGGGCGTCCCCGAACAAACAGGCTCCGCCCGTCCGCACTGGCGGCGATGTCCAACGGTTCAGCATCCTCCAGCACTTCGTCCGCAAATCCCTTCTCCACCGCCTCTGCACCGGTCATATACGTGGTTTTGGCCATCATATTTGAAATGACGGTATCAGACAGACCGCACTTGCGCTTGTAGATAGACACCTGCGCTTTGTCCCAGGCGTCATTTCTTGCCGCCATCTCTCGTAATTCATCCGAATTGTAGCCGCCAAACAAGGAACTCCAGCATTTGTGGATCATAACCAGGCTGGAAGGGTTAACGCGTACAGTATCGCAGGCGCACATAACGAGGGAGCCGCCGGACATGGCGACTCCGTCCACAATACACTCCAGTTTGGTTCCTTTTGCTGATAATTCCCGCAGACGGTTGTGAATTAGGATGGATACACCCGCATCACCGCCAACGCTGTCCATACGGATTGTTAGGGCCTTTGTCCCGGCAATATCCTCCAGATCCTTCAAAAATTCGCCTTGAATGATGTAGGAACCTTCTATTGGTTCGCCGGTCCACCAGTCCACAGGCTGCGCGTCAACGATTTCTCCGTACATAGTGATCTCTGCATTTTCGCCGTCCAATATTGCCATCGTGTACGGTTTGGAGTGCTGCGCAGAGAGCGGGGGATTCGGCGGCAACGGAGGAACGCCGGGCAGCGGGCGGCCCGGCCCGGCTGCTGTGCTGCCGAAATAAGAAAACAATCTATCAAAAAAATTCATTCTGTCTCTCCTCTCTCGCTGTCTCTATCGCCCACATTCATAGTGATATTGACATTTCCGCCGCCAGCTGCAACCAGCTTCTCGTTTTCCGCCGCCAACTGCTCCACATTCTCATCCCAGTCCCCGCCAGACATCTCTCTGGTGACCTGCTCATGGGTCTTCAGAGCGTGCTGGATCTGAAGCACAGCGGCCTGAGCCTCTTTCAGCGGGTCAAGACTACCCTGGACCGGGCCGATCCACCGCGCCCCGCACCACGCAGCGCGAACGAGTGGGTCGTTGAAAAAGCCCGGAGCCTTGATGCGCCCACGAGCTACGGCTTCTGCCAGCCAGATTTCATATCCAGGCTGGCAATAATCATCAACAAACCACTTCCGCCGCATCCTGAAATCCTCCCAGGAATCCAGCAGCGCAGCACGGGCCGCCGAATAGGAGGAATTGTACTCCTTCACCAGAACATCGTAGGGAATGCCCATCCCGGCACCGACCAATTTACAGAAGGTTTTCACGAAGGCGTCAAAGCCGGGGACCGGCATCGTAGGATTCCCGAATTTGATGTCTTCGCCTTCTTTCAATGTGCGAAGCTGGCCCGGTCCCATTTCCAGCTCATCAGGGCTTGTGCGCGGTCGTGCAGGCGCTGTGAACTGCGCTCCCGGAACATCCATGTCATCCCAGCCGCCCACGCTGTCCCAAGGGATTTCATCGGTATTGCTCTGCATGATGATCCACGCAGTGAAATAGCTCTGAATCAGAGCCATTGTCAGGGCGGAATTGATGTAGCGGTTCAACTGGAGAATCGGCTCAATGGCAGGGGCCAGATAGGAGACGCCGCGATATTGGTCTGGTCTCTCGCTGCTCATGATGTGGAGGATATTGGGCAGGTGCGTCTTTTCACCGTAAGCCTCCACACGCACCCAATCATCGTCCCGATTGGTAATCTGCCAAGGGTAATTGTTGTGTACATAGTAGGCAACTGCCATTCCGTTGCTGTCTACCTCAACACCATCAAAAATGCGGTTATGGTTGTCAGGGTTTTCTCCATCGGTCATGCCGGGGTACCGAAGGCCGCCGTACTTGGTTGGAGTACGCACCCGGTCCGCTTCTACGATATGTAACCGAAGGGAGTAGGGATTGATGTTACTCGGCTCGTACCGCTTGACCAGCACAAATGTGTCTCCGCTCATCAGCCAGGAGATCAGCGCCAGCTGCTGCATCCCGGCAAAATCGTTGACTCCAGTCGCATCGCAGTTGGCCTTTCGGTCTGCCCAAAGAGCGAACTCCCGCTCGGTGTGCTTTTGCCACTGCTTTGCCGCTTCCGGCGACAGTCCCAGTATCTCCCGGTCAATGGCACTTTTCAAGGTCAGACCGACGCCGATCACTTTGGTGCGGTTCGTGTTAATCGCACTGGTGGCCAGCGGACTGGACATATACAGCATCCGGCTCCGCTGGCGCAGCGTGTAATTGTTCCAGTCGATATCTTCATTGGGAGCGCTGCTGCGGGCGTTGAAGCCCTTTAACGCATTGCGGTACAAACTGGCTCCGGCGTCGCTGTAGCCGCTGGCCTTGGGACGGACACGGTCCGGCAGGTATAGCTTTGTGCGTTTGTCCTGATACATGGTCCGCTTCTCCCTCTATTCCCGTGAGATCACCGCGAAGGCCCACCTGGGTTTTCGATTGTCCAGCAGAGCTTCCAGTTCGTCAATTTCTTTCTCCATATCTTCTATTGCCTTCTTGAGATCAGGCAGGTCGAAGCGTGTCAGGCTGCGGTTTTCCAACGAATAGCTTTTTACACCGCCGTCCAGCAGAGCGATGTACGCCTCCCGCAGCTTCTTCAGCGCTTCCTTCCGGAATTCCAGCCGCGCACGGATCTCTACTTTGTCAGCCATGATCTGCACCTCACCACTCATCGTAGAATTTTGAAAGCGGATTCTCCCGCTTTTTCGGTTTGGGGACGGGCGGAGGAGGCGTTACCGCGACCGGCATATCCACCGCCTTTCCCCGCGCCTTCTTCAGCTGCCGGTCCTTGATGTCCAGGTTCACCGGCAGCACTCGGAACGCTGCCAAAGCGTAGTTGCGGCAGTCCAGCGGCTCGTTCCGCTCATGGCCGGGAATCTTCTCCCATACCCACCGCTGGCGGGTCTTGCCCTCCGGTACCAGGTGTTCTGAAAGCAAGCCGTTGAAGTATGCAAGACCGTAGTCATCCCGCAGTGGGAAATGACAATACTTCGGGCCAGGAGCTTCCACTCGCAGGTTGTCCATAATCATCTGCTTACCGGAATCGACGCCGAGCTGGTACTGCCAGCAGGTACCCAAATACTTCATGCCGACAATAATCTTCATCTTCTTCGGCGGAGCAGTAAAGGGTCGGTCAGGGCCATAGAAGCCTTTGATGCAGAACACCTTTTTCCTGATACGATCCCGACAGTGCTGTCGAACTTGGGCAGCGAAGTGACCGCCCTCGTCCACGAAAGACATACTGACTTTCAGACCGAGTCTGTCCTTAAAACGGAGAACTCTGTTGAATACCATCATATCCAGACTGTCCCAGGTAGCATCATCATCCGGACTGCCCATGATGATGCCCTTTTCAATGCCCCAGGTCTCTCCAAAATGACCGTGGCCGACGATCTCATACTCAAAGCGGTCATCCTGTGTATCTACGCCGGCTGTCAGAACCAAAACGCCCTCCGGCAGTTCTGCATCGTAGACCTCCCGGCGCTTCAGCATCGACTCGGGGTCTTGTGTATCGCCGCGATTCTCCCAGAGCAGACCGAGGCGGGTGTTGTAGACCACCTGCTGCTTGTTTGTATCTCCCTGGGCATACAGGTATTCCAGGATTGTGCTCTCCCAACTGGCCCAGGGGCTGACAAAGGAGTTGAGCCAGAAGGAACGGACGCCCCTCTGATAGGCATCCGGGTTCTCAGCGATCCACTTGGCGGGTTGGCGCTTGATTTCCGCCTCAGTGGAGGTACAGGCGCAGCCAGGACACAGGTAAAGGATGTTCTTCACCTTGTACTGAGCTTTCCCGTGTACCATCGTTTCCTCGGTTTCATAACGTATGCTCTTGAAGAAGTCGATGTCGTGGTACTCACCACAGTGAGGGCATTTTACGCACCACTGCTCCATCGTTCCCTCGTAAAAGGAATCCGCAATAGCACTGTCTCCCTTGATGGTTGGGGTCGAAACCTCCACAGCCTTCGCATTATAGAAGGTGATCTGCCGGGCCATTGCCAGTTTCCACGGGTCGCCTTCCTTCCCGGCGGACTTTGCCCAGCGGTCACGCTCATCGCCGATGACATACCGGATGGGCTTGGAGGCCAGGGCGTGGGCTTCGGTGGAGCCGCACAGCGTCAGGATGCCGCCGGGATAGGTCTTTTGGAGGATGGTATTTCCGCTGTCACGGCTCTTGGCTGGGGAAATCTTCCGGCGCAGGACCGGAGTGTCACGCAGCATGGGCGCAATACGGAGCTTGGAATACTCCTTCGCATCTATGGTAGTCGGATGGATGAACAGGATGGAGCTGGGGTCCTGGTCGATGATGTAGCCGATGATGTTGTTCTCCAGCTCAGATTTTCCTACCTGAGAGGATGATACAAGAATCAGCCTCTGCACCTTCGGGTCGGTGAAAGCGTCCATGATCTCCCGGAGATAGGGCGTCCGGTTGACGCGGTAGGGGCCGATTTCTGCACTGCTTTCGGGAGAAAGCCTGCGCTTCTTTTCAGCCCACTCCGATACAGTCAAATTCTCCGGCGGACGCATACCCGCCATCACCTTGGAAAGCAGTTTGTTCAAACGCTGCACCGCAGATGAAAAGCTGGTGTTATTCGTCATCGCCCTCAGCCTCTCTTTCGGTTTCCCACTTCATCCGGTCACGAACACACTCCTCATATTTCTGAGGGTCGTACCTGTACTGCGACAGCTCCTGCATCAGCTTAAAGACCTCGGTACGGATGATATCAGCGGCCTCCGCTGCTGTCTGCGCAGAAACAACATCCACAGCCAAGCGCCCAGGCAGTGCCATCAGTGAACCACGGATGGTATAAATCAGGTCCTCCGTCATGGCGGCCACGTCCTCGCTGCGGTGCATGATCCCCTGTACCTCCTTGGCCTCCAGCTCTGCAATCTGGGCTTTCGCCCGTTTGATCCGAACCTCGGCCTCGAACTTCTCCAGCTCCTTGTCCTCCGGAATGCCCTTTTCCCCGCGGCTGGCGGCCTTGTCCCGCAGGTACTGGGTGTATGCCCGAACGGACTCCACCACGTTGTACCGTTTTCCAGCCGGAGTATCCCGCCGCTTGATCACGCCGTCGCGGGTGAGCTGGTTAATCCACTGTCCGGTCAGACCGAACAGGTTTGCCAAGTCCTCTGTCTTGCAGTAACCGGGAGTTTCCTCGGTTTTGGGCTTTTTCGCTGTTGCCATTTTTGCTGTCTCTCCTCTCAAATGGGTACCCCGGAAACGAAAGTACCAGAAAAAATTTTTTCGGTGACTGCGCGGATTTCGGGCCTCGTCTGCCCCGCAGTCCCCGGGCGGGGCCGTCACAGTACCTTGGCGCACGAGAAAGCGGCAGACAGCCCGTCAAAGGCCGTCCGCCGCGTGGGATTTGCTTCACGCCTGGCTCCGATGAATCAACTCGATAATCTGCTTCTGTTCCGCAGCGCATACGCCGATGCTCTCCAACGCCTCCCGAATGCCGCAGTCCGGACAGAGGAGTGTCGTTCCGTCATTCCTTGAGACGGAAGGGCGTTCGGTGTAGGTCTTGCCGCATCGAGGGCAGACCGCAGGCTTGATCGCGCTGTCTTTCTTTTTCATGACAGCGCCTCCTTGCTGATCGCGATTGCTCTCTCCAGGAACTCCGTGTCGAATCCGAAATCCTTGTAGCTTTCGGTGCAGGTTCGCACATAGGAATCGTATGGGATGCCCAGCGCCCGCTCCTCGTGCATGATGTATACGAAGGCTCTGCACTTGTGCACCTTGCCGGTTTGGATGTCCTTGACGGGCAGGAACATCGACTTCCGATAGTAGAATTTCGGGTACCCCTCGTAGCGGTCCAGAGCTTTGATGTCCGCCTCCGTCACCTGCCATACGCCTACTGGGACGCTGGCTCCGGCCTTCGGTTCGATTGTGAGGAAGGAGCCGGTTTTGCTCCCCTTGAACAGGAGCTCATAGTCCTCAATGGTCGCCGTGCCGACCACCTGTGCCCCAGGGCAGCGGCTCTGCATCTGCCGGACGTTCAGGTTGCTGCCGTAGGCGAGATAAAGCTTGTTTGCCATTTTCAATCCATCCTTTCTGAAAGCAATGTCCTTCTACCACCTAAAGCCCGCGCTTGGCGGGTTAGGCGGGGCAGGTGCCGCCTTGTCAGGCGACCGTGCCGTTGCGGAAGGCGGCGTTCCCGGTCAGGCGGCGGGTTAGGATGTCCCGCGCTGTGGCGAACTCCTCGCCGATGAAGCCCAGCCGGAGGAGCCAAGTCCTCATGGCGTACTTGGGATTCTCGGTCTGTTGGGGCTTCGGGCTGGCGGTCTTGACCGTCTTGGCCATCTGGCTGAGCGCCAGGCAAAGCTGAATGTAGCTCTTAAGCTGTCCGGCGTGGAGACCGTTCTGTTTGCCGTCCGCTGGTGCATCGAATTGGAAAAGCCGGAATTCAATCGTGCCCTTTGTGAAGGTTGCGTGGAGATTGAGCATATGGTAGCGGCTCTGGTTGTAATGGTGGTTCCTGTTCCAGCCGCTGTTATTGCAGGTGTACCAAATGTCGGCCAGTTCGCTCATCGTGGTGGGCTTGCTCCGGTTGAGCGTTCCCAGAAATTTGGGGTTGACCGTGCGGCAGTAGGCGTCAATCCGGTTCCGGCTGATCGCCAGGGCGTCCGCCAGGAGGCGTTCGTGGCTCGCCATGATGTTGGCTAGGTTCCGCAGGGTTTTGGCGTCGTGGCCCTGCGCCCCGATGTGAATGTGTACTCCGCAGCCTCTGGTGGCGTCGCTCCTGGCTCCGGCTTTCCGCAGCCGCCGGATCAGTTCCTGCAGGAGGTCCATGTCGGCGTAGGTCAGGACCGGCGTGACCATCTCGCACTTTTCGGTGTCCGGCCCGTGGATGCTGCTGTCCCGCTGAAATTTCCACTCGCGGCCCTGGGCGTCCCAGGCGGACCAGGCGCGGTAGCCGTTCCGGCTGTCGGTGTCCCGAGCGCGTCCGGTGCCGAAAAACTCAGCGGCGGTCTTGGCGGCCTTGCTCCGGGTAATGTTGTTCATCTCAACTTCAACCCCGATGGTCTGTGTTTTCATCTCGGCGATCTGGTTCTTCAGCTTCTCGTTCATGGTGTTGCCCTCCGTTTTATTTTGGTGTGTTTTCCCTTTCGGTGTGTACATATTCGCTCTAAAACGGAGAAATAGCAAGTTATTTCGACCCGTATTGTACACAAACATTCGGGCAGGATGTTGTGTATTTTATGCCTCTTCGCTGCTGACTTCAACGGCTTCCTGCCGCTGGCCACTCTTGAACGCACTGTTGCCGGAGAGGTTACGGAGCAGGATTTTCCGCTCCTCCTTGGACTCGGCCCCGATAAATCCCAGCCGCAGGAGGAAACATCGAAATGCGTACTTCTCGTTGTCCGTGTCCCTCTCCTTGGCTGAGATGCGCTTTTGGTTCTGGGCCATGTCGCAGAGCGCGGCAATCAGGTGTGTGTATGCTTTGACCTCCCCGCCGGTGAGCTCACCGCTGAACCAGGGGAAGGAAATCGTATCGCCGTCCACCTCAATGGGCAGACTGCCGGCACCGAGAGTCTTGCGAATCAGCTGCCCTTTGGATGCGATAAGCGCTTGGAGGTTCTTCAATGCCTCCGGGGTGAAACCGGCGGCGGGCATCTGAATGGTCAGCGATTCGCCTCTCTGCGCCCCGTTGACGGGGGCAGGTGCGACGTTGGCTTCTTCGGCGGGTAATTCCTCATCCTTATGACTGAGGGCCGGCGTGCGGGCCAGTGTTTCGATGAGGCCCTCAATTTCCTCGCTGTCTGCCCGGTCGTTGAAGGAAACCACGCCGTGGTCGATGGTGAAATAGTCCACCCGGTAGGAGAATGTCGGCGCTTCCAGGTACTTGGAATCAGCTTTTATGTAAGCGGCAATGGCCTGTACCAGCTGCTTGCGCTCGGTGCCGGTTACGTTGAAGTCAATGGAAAAATCGTTTGCTGCCATGGTGGAGCCTCCCTTGTTCGTTGCGCTCACATATTCGCTCTACTTGCCCGAAATTGCAAGTTATTTCTCCACCCGATTTTGTACAATTACTCGGCTGTCATTTGTGTAGACTATACAATACCAGCAAGAACAAAAAAGACGCAGGGCAAGGTTATACCATTGCCCCACATCTAAACCAATAACAAAGAGTTCCTAAATATGTACCTAATAGATTTTTTAGACTTGTTACGCCTAGATAACTACTGAGTAGACAATTTGACTTTATATGACATATTCTCCACATGTTGATACGGAGAGTTTGGCCTTTTGCCCCAAAATTGGTCTATATCAAACTGGTGCTCTCGTAATTTAGCCGCTAGGTTTGTGACTCGAATGAGATCGGACTTGAATTCCTCTTTCGTTTTGCTATCTAACAACTCTACTATCCCTTTTATGCTACAGCTACGAACCAACTCGTCCTCCAAATTGAGAACTTGTGGGATAGTAACGATCTCAGATACGGCAGAACATCTTTTTAACTTCTCCAGGTTCTTGTTCAGAATATTTACATGACCAGTATCGGTGTCAAAGACTAATACAACCATAGTCCTCGGGCGAAGAGCAATAAGTCGAGCTTGTGTGAATTCACGTTCTACCACATTCAACTTTTGTACTTTCCCGGGACGAATAGTTTCCAAATCGGTCTTGAGTATGTTGATGAGCTTTTCTTCATCCTCACCCTCTACATAGTATTGCACAAAGTTACTCTTCACTTCTACTATCCTCTATATTTAAAGTTCAGCAATAGCATAGATAAGATCTACCGCTGGGGAGGTAGAAAACAGGTCATTTTCTACTGCGTTTTTTAGAGAATCAGAACTGCGCTTAAGCAGACTGGATGCACTAACGCAAGAAATCGGATGTTCTGTGTTGTTGGAATCTTTCCGCAAAAAAGTGAACGAGTGCTTAGGCAGATTCATGTCCAGTACATCTGTGTTATGCGTAGTAAAAAACAACTGTTCGTTCGGCTGAATGGAATCGATCATAAGAGAGAGAATGGCTTTTTCAATATCGCTATGAATATAGGAGAACTGTTCATCGCAATAGTAAAAAGTGCAGGCCCCCTGCAGAAGTGCAGAAACAACCTCTGCAATTATTACGCCGGCTTTGGTGCCACTAGAGAGCTGGTCGGTGTCAAAAGAAGTTCCTCTTTGAAGAATAATTGACTCATCACGAAGCCGAATCACATAGGCATCCTCTACTTCTCTAGATTTCACTACCTCTTGAATAGACGGATCTAATGCCTTCAATATGTTTTCTAGGACAAATGGGAATTTTTTATCTTTAGGGCTAATCTGTAGCACAAACTTAGTATCCCTTGGATATTCAAACATCCAAGCCAGTGCCTCCACCTTATCTAACTCCTCTAGATAGTTTTCGCTTGGGGAAGATGGAGCTGCTTCCAAACGCCTGGCACAGGACTCATAACTATCCTTAATCCAGATACTCTCCTTGCGGACCTCCAGTTTTATGTCTCCAGTATCATATTTTCCGTTTGGCTTGGGAGAGACGGTGCAAGTAATCCTGTAAAGGTTATTACTTCGACATACCAAATCAATGGCAAAAGAAGCCGCATGAGTTCGATCTTTGATTGCGCCAGTAATAAATACAGGGTTCTTTTGGGAAATGAAGTTAAAGATACCCATAAGAATACGTCCTAAGGTGGTTTTTCCTGAAGCATTGGCTCCCATGATAATGTTGACCTTCTTATATCGGAAGTTAGGGCGGTCCTTCAAATGTTCGTTCTGAATACAGGAGTCAACAATTTTTTTGGGATAGGTCAAGTTCATTCGAAAGTCTTTAAAAGCATAAAAATTGTCTAACCAGACGTTCAAAATAACCATAACATCCCTCCTGACAGATATATTTTTCGATTTCACGAAGAAATCTCCTTTCCAATTTTATCACACACTGCTCTAAAAAGCAACAGTTACAATAAAAAAGTATACACAGTTCTTATAGAAAAAATCCCTCTTTCGAGGGCGTATCAGAAGGAATTATGACCAGAAAATTGTGACGCGGATCGGAAACGGTTCGATTTCTGCGGCCCACACGGGGGTAATCCCGCTGAGCAGACCGCCCAGAGGAAAGCCGCCGGAGCCATCAAACAGACTGCCCAGCGTCAGCCTATCCATCCGCGCCAACCTCTTTCACTAACGCAGCATATGGAATCTGTTCGCCGTCCCGAAGGACATACACGTCATCAGTGCTGTTCGCGCTCTCCGCATAACGCCGGAGGATGACGGACGCATATTTCTCATCCAGTTCCATTGCGTAACAGATCCGCCGCAGCTGCTCACAGGCCATAAGCGTGGAGCCGGAACCGCCGAAGGTGTCCAGAACAATGGCATTCTCCTGGGACGAGTTGCATATGGGATAACCTAATAGATCCAGCGGCTTGGATGTGGGATGATTCTCGTTCCGCTTCGGCTTGTCGTAGCGCCAGATGGTGGTCTGCCGACGGTCAGAGTACCAGCGGTGCGGCCCGTTCTGAAGGAAGCCATACAGCACAGGCTCGTGCTGCCACTGGTAGTCGCTGCGGCCCAGCACCAAGGAATTCTTTACCCAAATACATACGCCGGCCAGATGCAGGCCAGCGTCAATAAATGCCCGGCGGAAGTTCAGCCCCTCCGTATCCGCATGGAATACATAGGCGGCGCCGCCCGGCTCCAGGTGAGCCACCATATTGGTGAAGGACCGGAACAGGAATTGATAAAAGTCGTCCCCCTTGATGGAATCATTCTGGATGGTCAGGCCGTCCGACGATTTAAAAGACACGCCATAAGGGGGATCAGTCAAGATGAGATTCGCCTTCCTGCCGTCCATCAGCGCGGCCACATCCTCGGCGGAAGTTGCGTCGCCGCACATCAGCCGGTGACGGCCTACAGTCCAGATGTCGCCGCGCTGAACAAAGGAAGCTCTCTCCAGCGCGGCGGTGAGGTCAAAACCATCGTCATGGGCTTCGGCTTTTGACAAATCGGCGAACATAGAGGCAAGCTCCTGCTCGTCAAAGCCGGTGGGATAGACGTCCTCACCACTGGCGGTAATTTCGGCCAGCAGTGATGTCAGCTTTTCATCGTCCCACTCGCCGGTGATTTTATTGAGAGCGATGTTCAGCCGCTTTTCATCCACCTCGGACAGCTCCACAACACTGACCTCGCTCTCCGTCACGCCCAGGTCCAGGAGGACGCGCAGCCGCTGGTGGCCGCCGATCACGTTCCCCGTGCTGCGGTTCCAAACAATCGGCTCGACACTCCCAAAGGACAGAATGGACGCCTTCAGTTTCTCATAAGCCGGATCTCCGGGCTTCAGGGCTTTGCGGGGATTGTACGCCGCCGGGTTCAGCTCTGACAATTTCATCTTCACAATATCCATGTGAAGACCTCCTTTTTGATGTCTGTCACCGCTGCACAGCTCCGGCACAGCTGTACCCGATGCAGACCCGCGCAAAGGAGAAACGCGGGCC
>CAMWSZ010000009.1 GCA_947177005.1 uncultured Clostridia bacterium
TTTCATCCCGTCGTTTTGCGGCTGTTTCCTCAGCTTTTTTCAAAGCTTCCGCGGAAGCCCCGGCAGATTGTTCCCGGCCCTTCTGGAGCAGGGCACGGCCTTCCCGCTCAGCGTCAGCGAGCATCTTTTGGGCCTGCGTTTTTGCATCAGCCTTCGCCTGTTCGACGCCCTCTTCCACTGCGCGGATCTTCGTAATGGCTTCCAGTGACATCTTCTCACCCCTTTTCCACAGGTTTTAACAGGAAATCCCTGTACCTGCGCCCGCAGTCTGTCAGCCGGAGGAGCCGCCTGTGCAGAGACATTTCCCCGGCATTTTCACACTACCTGCGCCAAGTTCAACTGGTATTATATCACAAAGTTCAGGAAAGTGCTAGGGAAAATTTTCTGATTTTCACAATTTTACTAAAATATACAAATCTCACAAAACTACATATCACACTTTGTCAGATTCGTAGATCCAATGCCGGGCTGACCAGTGTGAAGACAACTGTATGGCGTTGATGGAAAGCCGGACGGTGCGGCACGGGCAGGGCGGAAGCGGTCTGCTTCTGCCCTGCCCGCAGGATTTGGAGGGATTCAAAATGCTGTGAATGCGTCAGGAGAGGATACACCACTCTCCGTCCACGGGCGCGCTGGTCAGGGGCACGAAATCCACCTGTCCGCTCGTCCCGACGGCCTCGTCCACCACGGCCTGCGCGGCGGCGGCGTCGGAGACGTCGGCGTAAATGGTGTCCACCAGAGGAGCCAGCGCGGCCAGATCCTGTCCGGAATCGGCGTTGCTGCCCGCGTTCAGCAGGGCCCCGGGGACCAGCAGGCTCAGCCGGACGCCGTAAGGCTCCAGCGCGGCCCGCAGCTCGGTGAGGAAGAGGGCCAGGGCGTCGGTTTTGCCCATGGTATTGTTGGTGTAGCTGATTTTATACAGATTTCCGGCGGCGGGATAGGCCATATCCTCCAGCAGCAGCTCGTCGAAGCCCAGCTTGGCGCACTCCACAGCCAGTCCCTGCACATACGTGCGGGCCTGTTCTTTGGAGGCATCCAGCCAGTGGTAGTTGTGGTTGTCGTACCAGACGTACCCGTTGCTTTGACAGATCGCCGCCTCCGCCATATGGACATAGGCGTAATAGCTGTCATGGAAGCAGTTGAAGAGGGCCACGGAGGTGACGCCCTCCGCGCCGCACAGGGCGGTGAGGGTTTCGGCGGACACGGCGTCCGCGGGCAGGGCGTCCTTGAGGGAGGCGTCCGAGGCGAAACGGTTCACGCCGGTATTTTCTCTTGCACGCCAGACGAAGCCGTTGGCTCCGGAGGCTGCCAGCGTCTCACTGAGGGCGGAGGGATCTGCCGGCAGGGCGTCTATCTGGATGAGATGCCGCGTCAGATCCTGCGGCGGTGCCGGGTCCGGATCAGCGCCGGGATTTGCCGGGTCTGTTTCGTCCTGGCCGCTGGAGTCGATGACAAGATTGACCTCCGTGCCGGCCTCGGAACTGCCGCCGCCGGTTTGGCCTTCATTTTCAGGCGCAGCGGGTGGTTCCTTGGGCGGCTCCCCCTGCATAAACGGCAGATCAATTCTCATTTTGCCGTCGTCGGTATAGGTGACAAATCTCTGGATAAACAGAAAGGTGCAGGCGGAGATCAGGACAACCACCAGCACCACGATCAGCAGTCTGATGATAGCCGACCGGCGGCCGCGATAGCTCTCGTATCCTCTTGGCACAGCAAAAATCCCCCTTTTTCGGTTGCATCTTCTATTGCATTAAATCTTTGTCATATACCATACCACATTTCCTGCGGAACATGCAACCATAATGTTGTTAAATTTTATGGAATTCTTTGCCTCCGGTTGCGGGCAAAACAGAAAAGAGGGTTGCAATAAAAGGACTTTATGCTATAATGAGGAAAATGCGCGGCCGCCAGCAGGAGCGGCAGGAAAGGAACAGACAGAGCAATGAATGAGATCATACTGTTAAAGCTGGGGGAGGTGGTCCTGAAGGGCCTGAACCGCCGCAGCTTTGAGGACCGGCTGATGGCGAACATCCGGCGGCGCATCCAGCACTGCGGGACGTTCCGGGTCTACTCCAAGCAGAGCACCATTTATGTGGAGCCGCAGGACGGCGGCTGCAACATTGAGGCGGCATACGCGGCCTGCAAACAGGTTTTTGGCATCATCGCCGTCACGCGGGCGCGTCCGTGCGCGAAGGACAAGGACGCGATTTTCCACTGCGCAAAGGCGTATCTGGACGCCTCTCTCCGGGAGGCCGGGAGCTTCAAGGTGGAGACAAAGCGGGCGGATAAGCTGTTTCCGATGACGAGCATGGAGATCTCGCAGTACGTCGGCGGCCTGCTCCACGACGCCTATCCCCATTTGACGGTGGACGTGCATCATCCGGAGCTGTGCGTGCATGTGGAGGTCCGGGAGAAGGCGGCTTACGTCCACGGCCCCTCCCAGCCCGGCGCGGGCGGTTTGCCGGTGGGTATGGGCGGCACGGCGGTGAGCCTGCTGTCCGGCGGCATCGACAGTCCGGTGTCGTCCTACATGATCGCCAAGCGGGGAGTGCGTCTGGAGCTGGTGCATTTCTTCAGCCCGCCCTACACCTCGGACCTGGCGAAGGAAAAGGTCATCCGGCTGGCGCGGGAGCTTGCGCCCTGGTGCGGACGGATGACGCTGCATGTCATACCCTTCACGGAGATTCAGGAGGAGATCCGCCGGTCGTGCCCGGAGGACCACTTCACGCTGATTATGCGGCGTTTCATGATGCGTCTGGCGGAAGGGATCGCCCGCCGCACGGGTGCAAAATCGCTGGTTACGGGAGAATGTCTGGGGCAGGTGGCCAGTCAGACAATGGACGCGCTGACCGTCTCGGACGACGCCTGCACGCTACCGGTACTGCGTCCGGTGATCGGAATGGACAAGGAGGAGATCGTCCGGTATTCCCGGAAAATCGGCACCTTTGACACCTCCATTCTGCCCTATGAGGACTGCTGCACCGTCTTTACGCCCCGTCATCCCCGGACGCATCCGGTCTTGGAGGATGTGCGGCAGTATGAGTCGGCGCTGGACGAGGAGGGCCTGATTGAGCGGGCCCTGTCCAATGTCGAGCGCATCAAAATCAATCCCATTACGGAATAAACGCAAGGAAGAGAGGGAAAAATCATGTCCCACACAGCGGAACTGATTGCCGTCGGCACGGAGCTGCTCCTCGGCAACATCGCCAATACGGATGCCCAGATGATCTCGGAGGGCCTCAGCACCCTGGGCATCACAGTCCACTACCATACCGTCGTCGGCGACAACCCCCAGCGGCTGTCGGAGGCGCTGGAGATTGCGCGCAGGCGTGCGGATATTATCATCACCACCGGCGGACTCGGCCCCACCTATGACGACCTGACAAAGCAGACCATTTGCAAAACCTTTCACCGGGAATTGGAACTCCATGAGGATATTCTAGAGGAAATCCGTACATGGTTTCAGAAAAGGATGCAGAAAAAGATGCCGGAGAACAACACCCAGCAGGCGATGCTTCCGGTAGGCTGCACGATTTTCGACAATCCGGTCGGCACTGCGCCGGGCTGTGCGTTTGAGGAGGGCGGCGTCCATGTTTTGATGCTGCCCGGCCCGCCTTTTGAATGCCGGTACATGTTCGAAAACCGCGCCGTCCCTTACCTGCGGCAGCTGACAGACGGCGTGATTGTGAGCCATGAGATCCGTGTCTACGGCATGGGGGAGAGCGCGGTGGAGGAAAAGCTGCACGGGCCGATGACCACCCTCACAAACCCCACCCTGGCGCCCTACGCAAAGACCAACGAGGTCATGCTCCGCGCTACCGCGAAGGCGGAAACGGCGGAGGCGGCGGAGGAGCTGCTCAAGCCGCTGGTACGGCAGGTGCGGGAGGAATTGGGTGATGTGGTCTACGGCGTGGACGTGGGAAGCCTGGAGGAAGTGGTGTCAGAACTCCTGCGGAAGCGGGGTTTGACGCTGTCTACCGCTGAGAGCTGTACCGGCGGACTGGTCGCCAAGCGCATCACAGACCTGCCCGGCGCGTCAAGCATCTTCCGCGGCGGAGTGGTCAGCTATACAGACAAGGTAAAATCGGAGGTCCTAGGCGTATCAGAGGCCATTCTTTCGAAATACGGCGCGGTATCGGAACCGGTTGCCCGCGCAATGGCCGAGGGCTGCCGCCGGGTGTGCGGCAGCGACCTGGCGGTGTCCGTGACAGGCGTGGCCGGTCCCGGCACGGACGAGCGGGGCACTCCGGTTGGTACGGTCTTTATTGGGCTGGCATCGGAACAGGAGACGCTCTGCCGGCAGTATTCCTGCGGCCGGGGCCGTGGCCGCAGCCGTGTGCGCACTTCAACGGCACAGAACGTTTTTGACCTGCTCCGCCGCTATCTTCTCCGGCTCCCCCTTATTTAAGTATTTGACATTTCTAACCAGATCCGGTAAAATAATTCCAGTTAAATCATTTCACAGAAAAGGAGTCTGATACAATGGCAGTCAAACAGACGGCAGGCCGGGAAGCTTTGGGGGAATTCGCCCCTAAATTTGCCCAGTTAAACGACGACGTGCTTTTCGGCGAGGTCTGGAGCCGCGAGGACGCGCTCTCCCTGCGGGACCGCTCTCTGGTCACGGTGACGGCACTGATGTCTCAGGGCCTGACGGATTCTTCCTTCCGGTATCATCTGGAATCGGCTAAGAAAAACGGCATCACCAAAACCGAAATCGCGGAAATTTTGACCCACGCCGCTTTCTATGCGGGCTGGCCCAAGGCGTGGGCGGCGTTCCGTATGGCGAAGGAGGTCTGGACGGAGGAGGCGGCGTCCGATGCCAAAACCGCCCATGCCAATGAAATGGTGTTCCCCATCGGCGCACCCAACGACGGCTTTGCCCAGTATTTCACCGGTCAGAGCTACCTTGCGCCCCTCTCCAACCAGCAGGTGACTATCTTTAATGTCACCTTTGAGCCCGGCTGCCGCAACAACTGGCACATTCATCACGCCGGAAAGGGCGGCGGACAGATCCTGATCTGCGTCGCCGGACAGGGCTGGTATCAGGAATGGGGCAAAGAGGCCCAGGCGCTGAAGCCGGGAGATGTAGTCAACATCCCGGCGGGCGTGAAGCACTGGCACGGCGCTGCCGCCAACAGCTGGTTCTCCCATCTGGCCGTTGAGGTGCCCGGCGAGAATGGAAGCAATGAATGGCTGGAGGCCGTCGGGGACGGCGAATACAATAAGCTGGAAAAATAAACGGGAAAACGGCCGGCCGGATGCGTTGTCATACGGCAGGCCGCTTTTTCTTCACTCCCACGGTCACGGATAGTACTCCGTGGCCAGATTCCCGTTTTTGTACCAGCAGACCGCTTTCCGCATAAACTCTTCCGTCACGCCGAAGAAGTCCGCCAGGTCCCACAGCTCCGTGTGCCCCGACGCCACCGCTGCGTTCAGCTCCTCCCTGCCGACTACCCGCTCTATGGCCCACTTGTCCGCCCGGTTCTCGTGCTTTTCACGGACCTCGCAGGCCGCGTACCGGTTATAAAAGCTCCCCGTTTCGCAGTGGCCCAGCTCGTGGGACAGCTTCACCTTTTCCTCCGCCAGCGTATACAGATGCCCCGGGTCCAGCGCCACAAAACAGTCCCCGTCCGGGTCGCAGTAGGAAAGAGATTCCGCGTACTCCAGCGTAAACCAGTATACGCCGGTCCCCCGCTCTTCCGCGTAATTGTAAAGATCCAGAAGATCTGTCATTCCTGTTTTTCCTTCCTTTTTTGATCCGCCACAAACGCGGCGAATTTTTCGACCTCCATCCACATGGAGTCCATGTCCTCCGGGGACAGATCCTTTTCCCCGCCCCAGAAGGCCGCCATCAGTTCCTCACGCCGCGCCGGTTTTTTTGCCGCCCCCAGTCCGGTCAGCAGGTAATCGGTGGTGGTGCCGAGATAGGCCGCGATGACCTCTAAATTTTTCATTCTCGGCGTTGTCTTTCCTGTGTTCCACAGAGAGTAGGACGCAGATGTTATCCCGCAATCTTGATAAAAATCCTGCTTCCGGATACCCTTTTCCGCTAAAAGCGCGTTGATTCGATTGACGACAGGTGAGCTGCCCATCTTCACTCCTCCTTTTTTTATATAAACCGAGTGAATGCTAATTTTCTCTTGACATCCGCCAAAACTTAGTATATACTAATTTTTGGCAATGTACAAGGCAAAACCAAGTATGCACTAATGTAAACTCCGTAAATACAAAGTTTTATGACAGCTCCAATCTTATACCATTTCCGCTGGAATGTCAAGTAAAACTTAGCGCTTCAGCGCTGCGGAGAACCGGAAAGGAGGCGGCAGAACATGAGCAGAAATGAGCTGATTGCGGATATCGTCCGGGTCCTCTCGTACTGTGACCAGAGAAGGCTCAGGACTATATACTGCTTTGCGCTGCATATTCTCGGGCGTGAAGCGCTTTCTGACCAGTGACGGCGTTCCTGCTGTACCGCCCCCGCCGGCCGCGAAATATTTTCCGCAAAATGATTGCATTTCCAGAGGGACTTGACTATAATAGTGTCATAGAAATTTTTTGCCGTCAGAACCCGGCGGATCTACATCTTTAAACGAAAGAGCAGAAAGGGAAACGGAAATGCTTGAGAAAATCAAACAGTACCAGCGCTGGCTGATGTCCGCCCTGATTATGATTTGTATGGCCGTCATTTTGTGCGGGGGCGTCTTCTATGTGGTGAGGCTGCGCAACAGCCTGCATCAAAACGCGGTCCAGAATCTGATGACCGTGACCGTACAGCAGCAGCAGGCCCTGGACAACGTCCTCGCAGAGGACCGGGAACGCCTCCACGCCATTGCCCAATTCCTCGCCAGCGACGGCGAGGACGATCCGGAGGAGGCGCGGCGGCTGCTTCGGCTGTTCACAAAGAAGGACTCCGTTTCTTTGGTCATGTGCCTGGACAGCGGCTGGGTTTGCGGCACCTCCTTCGACGAGATCCGCACCTTAGATGAGGATAATCTCGCGCTGTACCGCTCCCTGGACGGCAGCGGCGTTCAGGACACCTATACCAGCCTCTTCTCCGGCACCACCCGCTTCGGCTACTACGAATCCTTTACCTTCCCCAACGGTCATCAGGGACTGGTGCAGAAGAGCTTCGACCGGGAAAGGGCTTTCGAAACCTTCTCCCTCGCCTTTTATAACAATCAGGGCTTCGCCTATGTGGTGAACGCCGGCGGCGATATCCTGCTCCGTTCCGGCAGCGGGTCCGGCGGCACCAATCTCTTCGACGGCCTCAGCGGCGTCAGCGAACAGGACGCCGCCGCGTTCCGGACGGCGCTGGAAAACCAGGAAACCGGCAGCATCATCCTCAGCGGGGACGCGGGAGAGTTTATTTACACCTACGTCCCCAGCACCAATGTGGACGGGTGGTATCTGGTGTCCGTCGCACCGGCGGAGGCGGTGTGGTCGGAGACGGACCGGATCCTGCTGGATTCCCAAATGGCCGTGGCGTTTCTGGTGCTGATGCTGTTCATCTGCGGCGGGTTCGTCCTGATGAGCTGGCGTACCCAGAGGGAGATCAAGTCCACCCAGATGGAGATCAAGTCCAAAAACGAGGAGATCGCCTACCAGCAGCAGATGTTCAACATCTTTGCCTCCTATATCGCCAACAATATCGACGACATCTATCTGCTTATGGACCATGAGACAGAAAAAGTCGAGTTCATCAGCCCCAATGTGGACCGGGTTATGGGCGTGGAGCCGGAGGAGATGCTGGAGTTCATCAAGCAGGGCGACATGGCCGCCGACCCCGAAGGAACACTGGCGTACTATGAGGAGGTCACGTCCCTGCCGCCCGGCGGGATCGCCGAGTGCCGCAATACCGAACGAATCAATCCCCAGACCGGCGAGCGGAAATATTTCATGGAGAGCGCCTGCGTTACGCTCATCCAAGGCCGCCCCAAGCGCGTCGCTTACATCTCCGACCGTACCGCCGAGCGGAAAACCCAGGACTCCCTTACCGACGCCCTGCGCATGGCACAGGCCGCCAACGACGCAAAAAGTTCGTTCCTCAGCAACGTCAGCCACGATATCCGCACGCCTATGAACGCCATTATCGGTTTCCTTGGTCTGATGAAGGACGAGGCGGAAAATCCTGTAATGGTCCGGGAGTACACCCAGCGTATCGAGGCCGCCAGTCAGCACCTGCTGGGCCTCATCAACGACGTGCTGGACATGAACAAGATCGAGAGCGGCAGCGCTACCCTGACCATTGCCGAGATGAATCTCGCGGAAATGATCGAGGAGCTGAACAGCATTATCCGTCCCCAGGCCAAGGCCAAAAATCAGACCTTTGAACTCTTCGCCTCCCGCCTGTCCAACGAGCACCTGCTGGGGGATAAGCTGCGCGTCAATCAGATTTTAATCAATCTGCTCTCCAACTCCGTCAAATATACCCAGGAGGGCGGCACAATCCGGATGCAGGTGGAGGAGCTGCCCCAGGTGGTTGATAACTACAGCCGCATTCGCTTCACCATCAGCGATAACGGCATGGGTATGAGTCCGGAATATCTGAAGGTCATTTTCGACCCCTTTACCCGTGAGGAAACTGCTATTACCCATATGATCCAAGGCACCGGTCTGGGCATGGCCATTACAAAAAGCCTCGTGGACCTGATGAACGGCGATATCCGCGTGGAGAGCGAGCTGAACAAGGGCAGCAAATTCACGGTAGAACTGGAGCTGCGCATCCAGGATAAAAAGGACGATCCCCAGTTCTGGAACAGACACAAGCTTACCAGAATAATCGTCACGGACGACGACGAGGACGTCTGCCGGAATATCGTAAAAATCATGTCCCTGACAGGCGTGCAGACGGATTACGCCACCCAGGGAAGCCAGGCCATCGAGATGATGCAGGCCGCCCACGGGGAGAGCCGCCCCTACAACCTCATCCTGCTGGACTGGCAGATGCCCGGCCTGAACGGTCTGGAGACCGCCCGGCTCATCCGCAAAACCTATTCCGACAAAATCCCTATCCTCCTCCTCACCGCCTACGACTGGAGCGACATCGAACAGGAGGCTATGGAGATCGGCGTCAACCATTTCATGCCCAAGCCCTTCTTTATAAGCACCTTCAAGGAGGCTATCCAGCGGGTCATGGGCAGTGAGAAAAAAGCGTCCGCCCAAGAACCGTCCGGAGAGGCTATTAGAGGAAAACACGTCCTGGTGGTGGACGATATTGAGGTTAACCGGATTATTCTCATCAAGATCCTCGGCACTATGGGCGCCGTCTGCGATACGGCGGAGAACGGTCAGGAGGCCGTGGATAAATTCGAGGCGTCGCAGCCCGGCGGCTACGACCTGATCCTTATGGACGTGCAGATGCCCGTCATGGACGGCTACACCGCTACCAGAACCATCCGCGGCGGCGGCCGTCCGGACGCCAAAACCGTCCCCATTATCGCTATGACCGCCAACGCTTTCGTGGATGACGTGCGCGATGCCATCGAATCCGGTATGGACACCCATATCGCCAAGCCCGTCCAAATCGACAAGCTGAAATCTACTATCTGCCACGTTCTGGAAAGCCGGAAAGAGCAAAATGCAGAAATACAGGCGGATTAGAAAAATATTAAAGTCCCGTTAGGCGTTTCTTAGAAATCCGGCAACAGACTGTTCAAATAAAATCCGGTTGCGGCTGGTATGATACCCTTACCAGAAGCAATCGGATTTTTATAGACAGAAAGGGTCTGTTCGTATGGAAAAATTAAATGTTGCAATTCTGTTCGGCGGCTGTTCCCCGGAGTACGGCGTCTCGCTGGAATCCGCCCACGCCGTTATCACGCATCTGGACAGTACAAAATACAACCCGGTCCTGATCGGGATCTCCCACAACGGGAACTGGTATTATTACACCGGTGAGCCGGAAAAAATCCGTCTGGACACCTGGAACAATCCCGACGACTGCGCCCCCGCGCTGGTGTCCCCGAACCGCGACAGCCGCGCATTGCTGGTGCTGGAGGACGCAGGCGTGCAGAAAATTCCTTTGGACGCCGCGTTCCCGGTCCTCCACGGCAGAAACGGCGAGGACGGCACCGTACAGGGACTGTTCGAGCTGGCCGGAATTCCGCTGGCAGGGTGCGGCGTGCTGGCCTCCGCGGTGTGCATGGACAAGGACCGCGCACACCGGCTGGCTTCTACCGCAGGCGTGGCGGTCCCGGCCTCCGTGGTGCTGGAGCGGGACGATGTAAACACCGCAGCAGCCGCAGCTAAAATCGGTTATCCGCTGTTTGTCAAACCCATGAGGGCCGGTTCGTCCTACGGTATCTCCAAGGTCTCCGGACCCGGCGGACTGTCCGGGGCACTGGAGCTGGCCTTCGCCTACGACAGCCGGGTGATTCTGGAGGAGTCTGTCTCCGGCTTTGAGGTGGGGTGTGCCGTCCTGGGCAACCGCTCCCTCTCCGTTGGGGAACTGGACGAGATCGAACTGTCCGGCGGCTTCTTCGATTTCACCGAAAAGTATACCCTCAAAACCTCCGCCATTCATGTCCCCGCCCGCATCCTGCCGGAAAAGGCGCGGGAGATGAAGGAGACCGCAAAACGGATCTATCGCGCCCTCGGGTGTCAGGGGTTTGCCAGAGTGGACATGTTCCTGGACAATAACGGCAAAATCTTCTTTAACGAGGTCAATACCGTCCCGGGCTTCACCGCCCACAGCCGCTATCCCAGCATGATGAAAGCAGCCGGGATGTCCTTTGAACAGGTACTCTCCGCCGTGATCGAATTGGCGGTGAACCGGTGAACAGCCTGATTTTAACCGGCTGCCAGTACACGGCGCCGGAGGGATATCCGTCATGAGCATACGGGAAACACTGACGGATTACGCCAAGGGCGACCGGCTGGAGCTGTTTTGGAAACTGTTTTTCCTGCGGCAGCGCACCGCCTCAAAACCCCTGCGGGATGTCCTTACCTTTTTCCTCTACCGCATGGCCAGTTGGCACGGGGGCTATATCGGACGGGATGCAGTGATTCACGGCAGGCCCTCCCTCCCCCACGGCCTCCACGGAATCTATATCTCCCGCTATGCCAGCATCGGTACAGACTGCCGGATCTATCAAAACGCCACCATCGGGGAGGTGGACGGCAAGGCCCCTCATATCGGAAACCACTGCCTGATCGGAGCCGGAGCGGTCATCACCGGCGGCGTTAAAATCGGGGATTTCGCTAAAATCGGCGCAGGAGCGGTGGTGTTCTCCGACGTCCCCAGCTTTGCCACCGCAGCCGCCCAGCCACCAAGAATCATCTCCCGGCCACCCGGTCAATAGCCAAAACAGGTAAAATACGAATCAGACAGCGCTTTTCCATTTTCTGCCGGAAAGGCGCTGCTTTTTTGCGGTGGGTGACAATATGCGGAATTTGTGTCAAGATGATACAATCCAGTGAAAATATAAAAAAATCACACAGACCTCCCCGATTGACCATTGAGATCCAATCCGTTTTCCGGTAAGCTGGACAGCAGAGAGGTGACGTGATTTGCTGGAAAAAATATCGAAAAAACTGACCAGAAAGCCAAAACTGGTTATGGTTATTGCCGTAATCGTCCTGCTGCTGTGCGGCGCAGGATACATAGCGACCCGCATCAACTATGACATCCTGTCCTACCTCCCGCCGGATATGGATTCCTCCAGGGGCGAAAAGCTGCTGGAGGAGCCGTTCAAAATGGCGGCAACCACCATGCTGATTGTGGAGGACATGCCGCCGGAATATACCAATCAGCTATGTGAGAGCATCCAAAAAGTCCCCGGCGTCAACAACGCGATCTGGATCTCAAATATGGCCGGTATCCAGATCCCGCAGAATTTTTTCCCAGAGGATATCCGGGATATGTTCTTCGCCGGAAACGCTACCATGCTTATCGTGCAGTATGAAAACGCGGGCGCGTCGGAGGAAACTATGAAGTCTATCGACGAGGTCCGGCGGCTGTGCAATGAAAAATGCTTCCTGGCCGGTTTCTCGGTGGTCATCAAAGATACCCGTGACCTGATGGACGAGGAGCTGCCCCGCTTCGTGGGACTGGCGGTGCTGCTGAGCCTGATCGTTATGGCTGTCACTATGGAATCCTGGCTGCTGCCGGTGGCCTTCCTGATGAGCATCGGCATGGCGATTATCTACAACTTCGGCACAAACATTTTTATGGGAGAAATCTCCTATATTACCAAAGCAATTGCGGCGGTTCTACAGCTGGGCGTCACAATGGACTACTCCATTTTCCTCTACCACCGCTACGAGGAGGAGCAGAAAAATTACGATGACAAACGCGACGCTATGGCCGCAGCAGTACAGGCGGCCTTTACGTCCCTGTTCAGCAGCTCCTTGACCACGGTGGCCGGATTTGTGGCGCTGTGCTTCATGCGCCTGCTGCTGGGCCGTGACATCGGCATCGTTATGGCAAAGGGCGTGGTGCTGGGCGTGGCGACGGTCGTGCTGGTGCTGCCGTCTATCCCGCTGCTGATGGACGGCCCTATTCACAAGCATACCCACAGAGTTATCACGCCGGATTTCAATAAAATCAACCGCTTTATCGTCCGGCATAAATGGGCATTTCTGGTCATTTTCCTGCTGGCGTTCGTCCCCGCCGTTTACGGGCAGAACAACATGCCCGTCTACTACAAGCTGGACGAAACCCTGCCCCGCGATATGCCTTCTATCGTGGCCACCAACAAACTCCGCGATGAGTTCGGCATGGCGTCCTCCCACTTCCTGGTGATGCGCGACGGCCTGCTCCACTGGGTGATGCAGGAAATGCTGGATAAAATGGAGGAGGTGCCGGGCGTGGACAGTGTGGTGGCCTTCGACAAATTCTCCTCCGGTACAGTACCGGAATTCTTCCTGCCACAGGACCTGCTTAAAATCTGCAAGCAGGACGGTATGCAGATTATCATGATTAACTCCGCCTATGAAACGGCGTCCGATGCAGTCAACGAACAGCTGAGCGCCCTCACCGGCATCGTGAAGGAGTACGACCCCGACGCCTGCATCACCGGCGAGGCCGCTATGACCAAAGACCTCATCGACACCGCGGACACTGATTTCCAGATGACAAACTATGTATCAATTATCGCTATTTTTGTGATTATCGCTCTGACCTTCCGCTCCCTCTCCATACCGGTCCTGCTGGTAGCGGCCATTGAGCTGGCAATCTTCATCAATCAGGGCTACTGCTACTTCGCCGACACCAGCGTGCCCTTTATCGCGCCCACCATTATCGGCTGCGTACAGCTGGGCGCAACCGTTGACTATGCCATTTTAATGACCAGCCGCTTTCAGGAGGAGCTGCAAAAGGGTCTGGACCGTGAGAAAGCAATCCTTGCCGCGGCATCGGCGGCAGATTCATCCATTGTCACCAGCGCACTGGTGCTGTTTTGCTCCACGCTGGGCGTCAGCCTGATCTCCAAAATGGAGATCATCAGCGGCATCTGCACGATGCTGGCCCGCGGTTCCATGATCTCAGGTATCTGCATTTTGTTCCTGCTGCCCGCGCTGCTGGCCGTCTTTGAACCCGTCATCAACAAAACTACCGTCCACTGGCGCACCCCAAAGGCATCCCAAACCGTCAAACAGCCGGTTCTGGAGGCGGCCCCGGCACCGCAACTGGAATCCGCGTCTAGTCCCGCAGAGGACGGCGCGGCGGAGACCAGAGAAACTGATGCGGCGCTTCGATAGAAGTATGAATCAGAAAAGGAGCATGTGTCATGAAACAGAAGTATAAGAGGGCGCTGTCGCTGGGGACGGCAATGGTGCTGTCGCTCAATATAACAGCCGCCGCCCTCGCGGCAGGACCAGCCCCCGCCTGTGACGAGACGTATTACGCGACGCTGGATTACTACGGCGGACTGAAGGACAGCAGCGTTGTAAAGAGCTACCGCACCAACGGAAACACAGTCCTCAACGATTTCGGCAAATACGACGCCGTGACCAACCTCACCGATAGCCGCACTGCAAGCATATCCGGCGAAAAGGTGACATTCGACCTGTCGGACAGCATCCCCAACAAGTTCTATTTCGAGGGCAAGACCTCCCAGCCTTATATGGATTTTCCCTGGAAGCTCAGCCTCAGCTACGCCCTCAACGGCGTCCCACAAAAGGCGGAGGATCTGGCAGGTAAAAGCGGGGTGGCCGAGATTACCTTGGACGCGGTCCCAAATCCGGATGCGTCGGAATACAGCCGGAATAATCTCGTCCTCACCGCCGTGTCCATGTTCAACGGAGGCGACATCCTCTCCCTGGACGCCCCCGGCGCACAGGTGCAAATGGTGGGCAATATGTACTGCGTCGTGTATATGGTCCTGCCCGGCGAGGAACAGCATTTTACGATCCGCGCCGGTTCGGAGGATTTTTCTTACAACGGCATGATCCTTCTGGCGGTCCCCGCCACCCTCCAGCAGTTGGAACAGGTGGCGGATTTGCGTGACGCCAAGGAGACCGCCGAGGACTCCTATCATGCCATTGACGACAGTATGAGCGCCATTTTGGACGCCATGGACGGTATGAGCGGTCATCTGAACGCCGCGGCCAGCGGTCTGGATGTCCTGAACACAGCCCGCGGCACCATTTCCGGCGGCAAGGGTACGGTATACAGCAGCGTGGATCTGGCCTTGGCGGCGGTGGAAGAGCTGACAAAATCCCTGGAGCCCATTACCGGCATATTGACGCCAGTGGAGGAGCCTGCCGGGGACGGCGAAGCGTCCCCGGACGGGGAGACCGTCCCGGAGGATGATGAGCCGGAGCTGCCGGAAGAGCCGGAAAATTCAGAGAACCCTGAGAAACCGGAGGACCCGGAGAATTCAGAGAACCTTGAGAAGCCGGAGAACCCGGAAAATTCAGAGAATCCGGAAAATCCCGATGATTTCAACAGTCAGATTCATACAGACACCCTGGACGCACCCGACAGTCCTGCCCACATAGACAATGACGGTGAGGCCGGGGAGGAGGAGATTGTCACAGACCTGACCACCGGTCATCTGGCAACGGCGCAGCGGGCTTTGGCGGAGAGCACCCGTCTGATGAACCAGATGAACCAGAATGTTTCCGGCCTGCGTCCGGAAGTGGAAAACATGCGCGTCATTCTGCGGCAGCTGCAAGGCGACCTGTGGGATTTGCAGGACGATTTGCAGGAGCTGCGGGACCGTCTGGACGAGGCGCGGGAGGATTCCAACGACCTGAACGATATCTGCAAGAGCCTGACCCGCGACATGGAAAATATGAGCAAAAGCCTGGACAGACTGCGGATAGCGCTGGGCGGTACGAAGCGCATTTCCAGCGTGGACAAAATTACCGTCAACGGCATGTCCACCACCGAGATCCGCGACGCCGCCGATAAGGCCAGCGGCCTCCACGGCATGTATGAGGCATCCGGCTTTGAGGGGTCCTTTAAGGACTTTTTGGTGGGCGGCGCGGGCCTGGACGACAAGACCGCCGGTCAGTTGGACAGCCTCTATGACCAGTCCCAAAGCCCCGGCTTCTCCGACAAGCTGGATCAGGCGGACTCCGCCAACAGCATGATCAGCGGCGTGAACGACAAAATCGAAGAGATCAACCGCTTAATCGACGACTTGGCACAGCCTGCGGCGGTGGTGATCGGAGACCTTGAGGACACTGTGGATGATCTGGCCCGGCTGTCGCGGCTAATGGAGGACCTGACGGAGGACACCGGGGACGGTAGCTATGATACCCTGGATACCCTCGACCACACCCTCGACACCCTCAGCAGCGCCATTGACCTGACCGTCCGCGTCAGCAGCAATGTGGACACAGCCATTGAACAGCTTGACAGTCTCACCGGCATCGTCAACACCTACGAACCCGAGCTCCAGCAGGCCCTGACCGACACCTATCATTTTACAACGGCCGCCTCCATTAGTCTCAGCGCGCTGGCCAATGCGGGAAAGAGTACGGAAAACCTGCTGCAATCGGCAGGGCCCGGCCTGGACAGCGGCACCCGGCAGTCTTTATCCAGCGTGGCGGCGGCGCTGCGCAAATCGACGGACGGTTTGGAGCAGACGGATACCATTCGCGGCGCACTGGATGTTATCAATGATCTGATTACGGACCAATGGGACAGTCACACCGGCGAGGACAACAATATTCTCTTTATGAACGCCCTTGCCGCACCGGAATCCATTACCGATGCCCGGAACGAGAATGTCGCCAGCATTCAGTATGTCATCCGTACACAGGAAATCAAGGAGGCCGGGGAGGAGGAAGCCGGAACCCCTGCCGCTGCCGCCGCGGACAGAGGCAGTCTCTGGACCCGCATCAAGAAGATGTTCCAGGATATCTGGACCGCAATCACCGGCGTTTTCTGATTATATGCATAAAAAGGGAACCGTTCCAAACGAAACGGTTCCTTTTTTTGCGCGGAATTCAGCATCTCCGAACCCCGAAAAACCGGGTCCCAATAGAGACGCCCTCCGCAATTTGATACAGATCCTCTGGACGTGCGCCGTTGGTAATTATCATGTCGCACCCGGCGTCCATGCACATTTTGGCGGCCTTCAGCTTCGTGACCATTCCGCCGGTGCCCAGCGCGGTGCCTGCGTCCCCGGCCAGCGCCAGCAGATCCGGCGTGATCTCCCGCACCTCCCGAATCAGTTCCGCATCCGGGTTCCGGTGAGGGTCCCCGGTGTACAGGCCCTCAATGTCGCTCATCAGCACCAGCAGGTCCGCCCGGGCGTTCACCGCCGCAATCGCGGCCAGCGTGTCGTTGTCGCCCACCGCAATTTCAGCGGTGGCAACAGTATCGTTTTCGTTGATGACCGGCAGCGCCCCCAGCTCCAGCAGACGGAAAATCGTGTTCTGAAAATTCATCCGGCGGTGGGGGTCCTCAACATCTGACCCCGTGAGCAGGACCTGCGCCACCGTGTGGTGGTATTCAGAGAACAATTTGTCATAAATATACATCAGCTCGCACTGTCCCACTGCCGCCAGCGCCTGCTTTGTGGGGATGTCCCGGGGCTTGCGGGTGAGGTTCATCTTCCCCACCCCCATTGCGATTGCACCCGAGGAAACCAGCACCAGTTCATGCCCCGCATTCTTCAGGTCGCTCATGACCTTGCACAGCAGCTCTACCCGGCGGATGTTCAGCTTGCCAGTACCGTGGGTGATGGTGGAGGTGCCTAGTTTGATGACGATTCTCATACGCTTATGCCTGCTTTGGCACCTTTACAATCCAGTGATAGGGGTCCTCCCGGCGGCCCCATTGAATGCCGGTGAGAGTGTCGTACAGCTCCTGAGCGCAGGGTCCGATTTTTCCGCCGTTGACCGTCAGTGCCTGATCCTGATAGGCAAAGCTGCCGATTGGGGAGATGACTGCCGCCGTGCCGCAGCCCCATGCCTCCTCCAGTGCGCCGCTGCGCAGGCTGTCCATCAGCTCGTCCACGCTGATGAGGCGTTCCTCCACCTCCAAACCCCTGTCCCGCAGCAGCTGGATGCAGGAGCGGCGGGTAATGCCGGGCAGCACGGAGCCGGTGAGCTCTGGGGTAACCACCTTGCCGTTAATCTTGAACATGACGTTCATGCCGCCCACTTCCTCAATATATTTCCGGTGTACGCCGTCCAGCCAAAGGACCTGGCTGTAGCCCTTCTGTTCGGCCTTATGGGCGGCACGGTTGGCAGCGGCGTAGTTGCCGCCGCACTTGGCGTAGCCGGTGCCGCCCCGGACGGCCCGGACGTCGGTGTCCTCAATCAGAATGCTGACGGGCTTCAGCCCCCCGGACAGATAACTGCCCACCGGTGACAAAATCACCAGCATTCTGGCGTGCTCAATGCCGTGGAGGCCGAGGTCGATATCGGTACAGATCTCGAAGGGACGGATATACAGGGACGCGCTGGGTACGTCGGGGACCCAATCCTGGTCCAGCTCGACCAGCTTCAAAATAGCCTCCAGCATGAAATCCGCGTCAAAGTCGGGCAGCTGAATGCGTTCCGCACTGTCGCGCATCCGCTGCATGTTGTCGGCGGGGCGGAAGAGCTGTACGGAACCGTCGCCGGTACGGTACGCCTTCAGGCCCTCGAAAACCTCCGCGCCGTAGTGGAACACCGCCGCGCCCGGATGAATGCTCAGATTTTCCAGAGGAACAATTTCCGGATCATGCCAGCCCTGTCCGGCGTCGTAGTCCATTGTAAACATGTGGTCCGTAAAGACAGTGCCGAAGCCCAGCTTGGTTGGGTCCGCCGGTTTCTGACGGGGTGCCGGTGTCTTGGTAATCTTGATTTCCATTGTGTATCATACTCCTTTTGATCAATCTGTATTTTGTCTTACGCTTTTGCCTGCTCTTTTTCAGGTTCTTCCGGTTCCTCGGGCAGCTCCTCCGGTTCCCGGCGGAGCACAAGATATACGCTCAGGATAACTGCGCATCCAATATACAAGAGGCGGTTGGCGGTCCCGGCGTCCGCGGCGGCGGCAAGGCAGAGAATAACCGCCATATCCGCCGTGAACTGAAAGGCCCGCAGACTGCTCTCATGGCGGCAGAAGCCCGCCAGCAGCGAAAACGCGCAGGCTGTCACTGCGGCGGAGAGAATGGGCAGATAGTACCGGAAAAAGACCGGGTCATCCTCCAGCGGCAGATATACCGCCAGTACAAAAAATACGCTGAAAAACAACAGCGGCAGCAGCGCCAGCAGCGGCAGTTCCTGTTCCCCCGCCCGCAGGCTGCGGTTGAACGCAACCAGCCCTGCACCTGCCGCCAGAGCCAGCAGTCCCGCGACGCTTGCGGCAGTGCCGCCGTTGAGGAAGGCATCCGCGGCCAGCAGTCCGCCGCCAGCCGCCAGCAGCAGACTCCCGCACACCGCGGCGGTCAGTTCCTTCTCGGGCGGGGCAAACAGGTCCGCAAAATCCGCGCTGCGTTTGGGCAGCTTTGTACACAGAAACAGCTCCGCCCCCGCGCAGGCCGCGATGAGGATCATCAGCAGGCTGGCGGGTACGGAGGGCTTCGACAGTCCTGTCACCACGTCGAACCCGCTTTTATTCTGGAGCAGGCGCAGTACCAGCAGCACCGCCCCCGCACACCAGAGGCGTCCGGCGCGGGCAAACAGATTTTTCATGGACATAACCCCTTTCAACTGAAAAGATTCGCATGACAAGCAGTATAGCACATCCCGTTCCGTTTGTCATCATCTTTTGCTGCTGATCCTGACAGGAAATTCCACGGAACATTTTGGCGATGTGAACATCCGGGGCATGTCTGGGACAAGCGGCGCATAGAATAGCCGCAAGGGGGATGATCTACAAATGGGAAAACAGGTCGCAGTGGCGTTTTTACTGATCTTTCTGATTTTTTTCCTGCCGTTCCTGTGGGGGGAGGCGGACGTCCTGCCTGCCGTCCCGCCCGCCGGGGACGCCGCCCAGCCGCCGGTCCCGGATACGGATCCTGCGCCAACGCGGTACGACGCCTCTGCTACTATCACCGTTTTGCTTGACGGTCAGGCGCAGCAGATGGATTTGCAGACATATTTAATGGGGGTCGTGCGTGCGGAGATGCCGGCGGCCTTTGAATTGGAGGCGTTAAAGGCGCAGGCGGTGGCGGCCCGGACCTACACACTACATAAAATCGCTAACGGCGGCAGCGCCAATCACCCGGACGCGGACGCCTGCAACGATATCGGATGCTGTCAGGCGTTTAAGAGCTACGAGGACGCCGCCGCCGGCTGGGGCGTGGACGCGCAGGCGTTTGAGGAAAAAATCCGGCAGGCGGTGGAGGATACGGACGGGGAGTGCATTTTATATGAGGGCGAACCGGTGCTGGCGGTGTTCCACTCGTCCTCCGCCGGGGTCACGCAGGACGCCTCCGCCGTATGGAGCGAGAGCCTGCCCTATTTGCAGAGCGTGGAGACCCCGGAAAGCGCGGAGACAGTTCCCAATTACTGCTCCACTGTGAGCTTTTCCGCTGAGGAACTGAAAAATAAACTCCAAGCCGCTCTGCCGGAAGCAAATTTGTCCGGCAGCCCGTCCAACTGGTTCACCAATATGCGGCAGGAGCCCAACGGCACGGTAACGGCAGTGTCGGTCGGAGGCGTGACGGTGAGCGGTACAAAGCTGCGGGCGATCCTGGAGCTGCGCAGCGCCTGCTTTACCGTCTCCTTTGACGGCGGTACGGTGACGTTTTCCGTGACGGGCTACGGGCACGGGGTGGGGATGAGCCAGTACGGCGCCAACGTCCTGGCCGCAGACGGAATGGGGTATCAGGAGATTTTGACCTGGTACTATACCGGTACGGCGATAGGAAGACCGTAAAACGGACATACTATCCCCGGAGGTGAGAGCCATGAAGCATAACCATGAGAGCCTGCCCCCCGAACGCAAGCCCGGCTGGCCGGAGGGCGAGGACGACGTCATCAACAAATACGGCACCTACAACATCCAGCCCACCAACGGTATGGAGAACCCGTATCCGATGATCGCGCAGGGAATGTCCCGGCAGGAGGCCGTCACGCAGCTCCGGGAGGCGGAGCGGTGGAAGAAAAAGTCCGCAGAAGACCGTCAGACAAAATGATCTCCGCGCCGATGTTCCGCATATCCAGAAGATTGGCCTGCTGGATGGCTTCGGTATTGGAGGAGCAGCAGTCGGAGACGACGGTTACCCGGTAATCTAAAGAAATGGCGTCATAGCAGGTGGTGCGGATACAGTTGGGCGTCGTGGTGCCGGTGAGCAGCAGGGTATCGATACCCAGACGGCGCAGGAGCAGATCGAGGGATGTCTGGAAGAAGGCGGAGTAGCGGGGCTTGATGATCTCATAGTCGGTATCCGTGCGGCCAAACTCCGGCGGGTTCTCTACGGACAGCGGTCCCGTACTGCCCGGGAGTAACGGTTTTCCGCCCGCGGCCCACACATCGTAACGGGTCAGCTCCACGTCGCTGCCGTCAGGACGGTAGGCCCGGTTGACAAAGATGACCGGGATGCCGTTTTGACGGCAGGCCTGAATGACACGTGCGCAGGCCGGAACCGTTTTTTGCGCGTCTCGAATCCAGAGCGGCGACGCCGGGTTCAGAAACCCATTCTGCATGTCGATGATAAGAAGCGCCTGTTTCATAAAATACTACCTCACAGAAAGTTTTTGTTTGATTGCCTGTATAATACCACAAAATTGTGCTTTGGAAAATATCGGGACAGAAAAACCGGTTACGGGCCTGCTGCAATCTGTTGCAGCGGGCCCTTTTTTATATGTGGAAATCCCGCCCTTCAGACGGCGGATGCCAGCAGGAGCTGAAGCTTGTCGCGGTCCCAGAGAAGCGTGCCGGTTGCCTCCGCAGCTTCCTTTGCGCCGCGGGTGAAATACCGGTTCGTGATGACAACGCCCACATGACACCGGTAGATGGATTTCCCCGTGTTGACTTCCTGAACGGGCTTGTTCCCAAATCCGATGTGTAGCATTTGCACTGGAATGCATACCGAATCCCGTCCTTTTCCGCGAAAACGTCTACGCCCTGGTCGCCGGA
>CAMWSZ010000010.1 GCA_947177005.1 uncultured Clostridia bacterium
GTGCAGGAGTGCGCGAAACGGCATCTGTCGGGCATCGAAAACGTCCATTTGATTGCCCCCCTGGCCGCCGATGAGATGCACAATTTAATGGCGCGCTGCTATCTGGTCCTCACCGACTCCGGCGGCCTGCAAGAGGAGGCCCCGGCGTTGGGCAAACCAGTGCTGGTGCTGCGGCGGGAGACGGAGCGTCCGGAGGCGGTGGAGGCCGGGACCGTCAAGCTGGCCGGGGTGGACTATGACAGCATCGTCTCCATGACCCACACTCTCCTTACCGATCCCGACGCCTATGCCGCAATGGCTCATGCGGTAAACCCCTACGGCGACGGCCTCGCCTGCCGCCGCATCGCGGATGCGATTTTGTGGCATTTCGGGAGAGGGCCCCGGCCGGACGATTTTTCCGCCTGAGACCAAAGACTGGAGGACGCTGCGTGGACAGAAAGCGAATGACCTATTTTGCGTTTGGCTTCGGGCTTCTGCTGCTGGTAGTGGTGGGCCTGCTGGCCCGCAGCAGCTATCGGGAACCGGCAGGGATCGTGCTGCCGGAGGACCCGGCCGGTACGGGCGCCCTGGAGCTGGACCACCTGGAAAATCAGCTGAATGTGATCGCCATTTCTCCGGAGACACTGCGGCCTGCCGTCGCCACCCTCTCCCGCCCCCTCTCCTACAGCCGTACCCAGACCGTGGAGACCTTCTGGAGCGGCGGCAGCGGACAGGCGGTGTATCAGGTCTCGGTCAGCGGGAACAGGACCCGATTGGATACCCGCCTGGCGGACGGCAGTGTGCGGCATACGCTGGCGGTGGACGGAGAGAGCTGGGTCTGGTATGACAGCGAGCGGTTGTGGACCGTCCTGCGGGGCGGGGACGCGGATCAGGCGGCGCGGATGCCTACCTATGAAACGGTGCTGGACCTGCCGGAGGAAAAAATCGCCGTGGCCGATTACCGGATGAAGGACGGACTGTACTGTATCTATGTGGAGACAACGGAGGATGAGGCGGGCTACGCGGACCGGTACTGGATCAGTGTAGGGGCCGGACTGCTGGCCTCTGCCGAACGGGTCTGTGCGGGAAAGCTGGTATACCGGTTTTCCGCTTCTCCGTTAGAGGCGGAGCTGCCTGCGGAGAGCCTCTTTCTGCTGCCGGACGGCAGTACCCCGGGCGATGGATGAATGAGAAACGGCTCACCCTTCCGGGCGGGCCGTTTTCCTGAATTGCGACGGACTTTTTCCAAAATATTTACCGAAAATCTCCGTATAGTAGCTCGCGCCGCTGAAGCCAACAGACAGCGCGATTTCGGTGACGCTCAGGTCCGTGTTGCGCAGAAGCTCCAGACTTTTGTTCAGCCGGTATTGATTCAAATATGTATTGGGGGTCTGTCCAAAATATTTGGCAAATAATTTGCAGCATTTGCTCTGCCCGACCGCCCCGGACAGAGCAATCTCTTTCAGGGAAATCCGGCGGGTGTAGTTTTTTTGGATAAAACCGGCCATGTTTCTGGCGGCGGTCAGGTCCCCGCCCTGCGGATTTGCAGCAGGGTCCTCTTGGGGGAGATTTTCGTACAGAAGCGACCAGATCTCGGAAAATGCGGACTGCACCTTCAGGGGCGCGGTTTTCAGCCCTTTGCTTTGATCTATCAAGTGAATCTGCCTTAAAATATCTCGCTGCCAGTCAATACCGGGGCTGAGCGCTACAAACGGAATGCTGCCGCTGTGGATGACGGGAAGCACAAAATCCTGTTCATAAGCGGGTGCGGCGCACAGCAGCATCGGGTGCAGGATGACGCAGATAAAATGGCACTCTGTCCGGGAATCCGAGAAACCGAAATGAATCTGCTGCGCATTGACAAAAATCCCCTCTCCCTGCCGCAGCCGGATGATCTGTCCATTCACGCTGTACGACATCTCCCCCTCCAGAACGGCAATCAGTTCAATATCCGTATGCCAATGGCTGGGTGCGGCGTAGTTCGGGTACTCGGACAGAACGCCGCGGCGGATATAGATCGGATAATCCGAACGGTCATAATGGATTTTTTCCGAAAGGTTATCATTCAGCTCAATGATACACGTCATAGGCAAACCTCGCAGGATTGTTATGGATAAAAACAATAAATTGATAGAAATACAGTTGGAGATACAGTATTATTATACTACCTGAATGAAAAAAATCAAGGAGGTTTTTCTATGCTTGCAGATTATCATGTCCATACGGAATTCAGCGATGACTCCGTCTATCCAATGGAACAGGTTGTTCAGGACGCAATCGCCCTCCCCCTCGACGAGATTTGCATTACCGACCATGTGGATTACGGCGTCAAGCCCGACTGGGACAGTGGCGTGGAGATTCAGTACCGCCGCGGCGAACCCCTTGCCAATGTGGATTATCCCCGCTTTATGGAGGAAATCGAACGGGTGCGGCGTCTGTACGGCGGCAAAATCACGATCAAAACCGGTATGGAATTCGGGGTTCAGGTCCATACGATCCCGCAGTTTGAGGCGCTTTTCAGCCGTTATGACTTCGATTTTATTATTCTGTCCATTCATCAGGTGGAGGACAAGGAGTTCTGGACTCAGGATTTCCAAAAGGGCAGAACACAGCAGGAATACAACGAACGGTATTATGAGGAGATGCTGAACGTCGTCAAGGCGTACAAAAATTACAGTGTGCTCGGTCATATGGATCTGATTAAGCGGTACGACGAGGCGGGACTGTATCCCTTTGAAAAGCTCAAGCCCTATATGGCGGAGATCCTGAAGACCGTGATTGCGGACGGCAAGGGGCTGGAAATCAACACCTCCTTCCACCGGTACGGCCTGAAGGACTCCATGCCCTCCGCGGAACTGCTGCGGCTGTACAGGGAGTTGGGCGGCAGTATCGTCACCACCGGCAGCGACAGCCATGCGCCTGCGCATTTGGGCACCTACATCCAGGAGGCACAGGATCAGCTGAGGGCGCTTGGCTTTGAGGGCTTCTACACCTATGACAAGATGCAGCCCATTTTCCACCGCCTGTAAATGACCGTATCCGAAACAAAGAAAGCATCCTCTCCCTTCGCCGGAAAGCTCCTTGCGCTGGTACTCCCTATCGCCTTTCAGCAGTTCATGTCGGCGCTTGTCAGCGCGTCGGACGCTTTGATGCTGGGCGCACTGTCGCAGGACGCACTGTCGGCGGTGTCGCTGGCCAGTCAGGTCGCGTTTGTAGAGAACCTGTTTCTTGCCGCCATGACCATTGGCCTGTCCATGTTCGCGTCGCAGTATTGGGGAAAACAGGACATTGATTCGCTGGAGAGCATGTTTGCCTATGCCATGAAAATCACGCTGGCCGTATCCACAGCCTTTTTCCTGGCGGGATGCTGCATCCCCGGTCTTTTGATGCGTCTGTTCACCAGTGACCCGGCTCTGATCGAGCTGGGCGCGGCGTATCTGCGCATGGTGCCGGCGTCGTTTCTCCTGACGGGTATCTCACAGATGTATCTCTGTGTCCTGAAAAACAGCGGAAAAGCTGCGAAATCCAGCATTATCAGTTCCGTCTGCGTTGCGGTCAATATTGTACTCAACGCCGTCTTTATTTTCGGCCTTATGGGATTTCCTGCAATGGGCGTCACCGGCGCGGCCCTGGCGACTGTGCTTGCACGCCTTACAGAGACTCTGTGGTGCGTTTGGGAGACCGCGAAAAGAGGACGGGTAAAGCTGCGCCTCACCGGCGTTTGTGACCCTGCCCTGCGTGCCGGTTTCTGGAAATATACCGTGCCGGTTCTGGGCAATGAGATCGTATGGGGCGTGGGGTTCACCATGTATTCTGTGATTATGGGACACCTGGGCAGCGACGCCGCCGCGGCAAACGCTATTGCCAATATTGTGAAAAACCTTGCCGCCTGCTTCTGTTTGGGACTTGGCAGCGGCAGCGGTATTCTGGTGGGCAACGAGCTGGGCGCGGGGCGTCTGGATACCGCGAAGGAGTACGGCGGAAAGCTTTGCAGGCTGTCTGTGGTATGCGGAGCGGCGTCGGGACTGGTGCTGCTGCTGGTCACCCCGCTGGTGCTGCTGCTGACAGACCTGAGCATACAGGCGGACGTCTACTTGCGGTGGATGCTTGTTATGTGTTCCTGCTATCTGACCGGCAAGTCCGTTAATTCCACGACCATTGCGGGAATCTTCTGTGCCGGAGGGGACAGCAGATTCGGTTTCCGATGCGACGCCGTCACTCTGTGGTGCATCACTGTCCCGCTGGGACTGTTGGCGGCGTTTGTATTCCGCCTGCCGGTGCCTGCGGTGTACTTTATCATCAATCTGGATGAAATTATCAAGCTTCCAGCGGTTTACCGCCATTATAAAAAATACCAATGGGTAAAAAATCTGACTGAAAAGGAATACGAAACATGAGCAAAATGAAAGACAGGCTCCATACAGGCGAGCTGTATCTGCCCGGCGACGATGAGATCATGGCCGGTCAGCTCAAGCGTCTCGACCGTCTCTGCGACTTCAACCTGACCCGTCCGGCGGAACAGGAGAAGCGCAGCGCTATGCTGAAGGAGATGTTTGCGGAGATCGGGGAGGAGTGCTATATTGAACCGCCCTTTTACTCCAATTTCGGCGGCGGACATGTGCATTTCGGCAGAAACGTCTATGCCAATTTTAACCTGACGCTGGTGGATGATACACATATTTACGTTGGAGATTACACCATGTTCGGGCCGAACGTGACCATTGCCACAGCGGGGCATCCCATCCTGCCGGAGCTGCGGGAACAGGGATATCAATATAATATGCCGGTTCATATCGGAAGAAACTGCTGGCTGGGCGCGGGCGTGATCGTATTGCCCGGCATCACTATCGGAGATAATGTGGTCATCGGGGCCGGGAGCGTCGTGACAAAGGACCTCCCTTCCAATGTGGTAGCTGTGGGGAATCCGTGCCGGGTCCTGCGGGAAGTGAACGAGCATGATAAAGAGTTCTATTTCAAGAACAGAAAAATCGACTATGACAATCTCACCTGATTGACAACAGGCGTCTGTCCGCTGCGGACAGACGCCTGCCTGTTATGAGGAGCCGCTTCCCGGCGGCATCCCATGCCCGGTCTGACTGAAATTTTTGCCGGTTTTATCTGCTCCGCTGCTTGCTTTCTATGCGGCAATGGTATATTATACAAAAGGCCGCTGCTTTTGCAGACGCATTTTCTGTAATCTTATAAAATTTTTATCAGGAGGTTTTTGTACTATGAGCCACTCAGTCGCAGTCACCGGCGAGGACAGAGAGCGTTTTGAAAACGCTTTCGATGCGGACCGGGCGAATGCTGTTGCTTTGAATGCGGTTGTCCATAACGGATTGTTCAAATCGGCTAAAAATTTTTCCGCTGTCCAAAATATTTCTCATACCTTCTCCGTTCAGCTCCAACAGGGCGATATCACCAATCAAAAGCAAAGCGGACGCTGCTGGATGTTTGCGGGCATGAACGTCATCCGTGCCAAGATTATGCAGGAGCGGAAAATGAAAAATTTTGAGCTGTCGCAAGCCTATCTCTTCTTCTTTGATAAACTGGAAAAAGCAAATTATTTCCTTGAAAATATCATCGAGACCAGAGAAGAACCCGTAAACGGGCGGCTTGTTTCCTTCCTGCTCCAGGACCCGGTGGGCGACGGCGGACAGTGGGATATGTTCTGCGGTCTGGTCCGGAAATACGGACTGGTCCCGAAATCCGCTTATCCGGAATCCGTCTCCTCCTCCGCCAGCCGGGAGCTCAACACCTGCCTGACCGAAAAGCTGCGGGAAGACGCCTGCGTCCTGCGGACAAAGTATGAGGAGGGTTCCGGCATTGAACAGCTGCGGGAACTTAAAACGGATATGCTGGAGGAAATTTACCGGTTCCTCTGCATCTGTCTGGGCAAACCGCCAAAAACCTTTGATTTCGAGTACCGCGATAAGGACAACGAATTTTTCCGCGACGCCGGCCTGACCCCGCTCTCCTTCTTTGAGAAATATGTCACCATTGATCTGGCCGATTACATCAGCATTATCAATGCCCCCACCCAGGACAAGCCCTTCCACCGCTCGTATACGGTCCGGTTTTTGGGCAGCGTCAAGGAGGGAAAGCCGGTCAAATATCTCAATCTCCCCATTGAAGATCTGAAACGCCTTGCGGCTGCGCAGATGCAGGACGGTGAGCCGGTCTGGTTCGGGTGCGACGTCGGGAAGCGTTCGGACCGGGACAGCGGCATTCTCGACACAGGCATTCTTTCCCTGGAACCCCTCCTGAATACCCATTTCTCCATGACCAAAGCCCAAAGGCTGGATTACGGACACAGCCTCATGACCCATGCAATGGTGTTGCAGGGGGTGAATCTGGACGAATCCGGCAGGCCCAACCGCTGGCGCGTGGAAAACAGTTGGGGCAAGGACCCGGGCTGTGAGGGCTATTATGTGATGTCGGACGAATGGTTCGACGAATATTTATATCAGATCGTTGTACATAAAAAATACCTCTCCCCCGAACAGCTGGCCGCCTTCGAGACAGAGCCGGTGGTGCTGGAGCCCTGGGACCCAATGGGGTCGTTAGCGGCTGCCAACTGATGATTCCTGCAAACAGAGCGGGACAGCCGGAAGACTGCCCCGCTCTCTATTTTGTTTTGTCAGGAATCGGATGCCGCCGGTTTCTCAATGGAAAAGGAATCCATTGACTGCTGAAGCAGCGCGTATAAATCACCTTCGCGCAGGTCCTCGCTGTGTACGTCCTCGATCCACAGGATCTGCGCCTCCATTTCCTCAAGTCCGGAATAAAGCTGGTCTGCGATCATCTCAAATGTGTCGGGGCTGATGTACTCCTCAAGATAACCATAATTGTGTGTTTTACTGCTGATATAGTTTCCAGCCATATCCCAATATTCTACACTTGTATAGTTCGTTTCACGGTGATACTCCACCTCGTTATAGCCCAGAAAAACCCCGGACGGTTCTTCACCGATAGAGAGCCCCAACATTTCGCCCCAGCGCAGAGAAAACGCGCGAAGCGTGGTAAACGGACACTGAAATTGATTTTTCACGGAATCCGCATAGATATAGTAATACGTATCCTGCGCGGCGTCATAAAAAACAGTATATTTTTGAGCGGCACCGGTGCTCGTCAGATTGGGCATGATGAGCGGACCGCAGAAAAGCGGGCCGCCGGACTGCGCCAGCTCCTGCAAGATCTCATTGCCGCTGGATACCTCTGAACTAACCTGACGCAATTCATAATCCGAATCCATTTCGTGGATGACCGTATGTGAATAGTGTCCCGTCCCGTGATCTTCCGACGAAATGATCTCCCAATGCCCGTCCCGGTCAAGGTCCGTGACGGCATAGCCCCACCAGTCCTGTTCTTCCTCCACAAGCCATTCGTCCATATGCGCTGTAAAACTGTCCAACTGCTTTTCGGTGTCTGTTTTTTCCGCCGGATTTTCGGCTTGTTCCGGAACGGTTCCCGCCTCCTGCCGGACGGTATCGCCGGTCTGCGGCAGGGGGTCCGGTTCCGCGGACGGCGCTGCACAGCCTGCGGCTAAGAATGCCAGCAGGATCGAACACAAGAAAAGTTTCATATCATGCTCCTGATAAAAGTGGTAACAAAAGTATAGCACGAAAAAACAGGATTGTCCAGCTGATCCGCGGTTTTTTGACGCCCTCCGCCCCATGCACCCCTGCCCGCCTTCAGGCATAAGATAAAGCGGGCAGGATAAGGTGTATAAATTCCGTGGGGCGTGGGAGAATGATAGTGGCTCGCTGCTGCGGGCACTTCTTCCGGCGGAGTGTGAACTGAGTGGATACAAGCGTAAAACGCGGGGACATCTATTATGCCGACCTGAGCCCGGTAGTGGGCAGCGAACAGGGGGGTGTACGGCCGGTGCTGGTCATCCAAAACGACACCGGCAACCGCTACAGCCCCACCGTGATTGCGGCTGCAATCACGTCGCAGACAGGTAAGGCGAAGCTGCCGACACATATCGAACTGGCGGCGCAAAAGTACGGCCTGACCCGGGATTCCGTTGTGCTTCTGGAACAGATCCGGACGCTGGATAAACGGCGTCTGAGAGAGAAAATGGGCAGGGTCGACAAGGACCTCATGGACAGAGTTGACGCGGCCATCGCGGTCAGCTTCGGTCTGCACAACGAACGGCTGGTTTGAACCCCCGGGCGTACAAATCGGGATGCCGCTGCGTGTTTTGCCGCGGCGTCCCGGGCTTCGGCCTGACAGCCAAAAATTTTATGCTGCAAATCAAAAATATGGTTTGCATTTTGACGATATTTCTGGTAGGATAGAGAAGGAATCATTCAAGTATTGGAGGCTTTCTTCCTATGAAAAAACTAGCTGTCAGCAAAACAGACCCCTGTAAGGCCTGTCTGTCCTGTGTGCGCGCATGTTCGGAGGCGTTCTATAAAACGTTCGACCCCGATCTCAGCTGCATCCGGATCACCGCCAAGCCCGACGGAGAACCCAAGGTCAACAGCTGCATCATGTGCGGCAAGTGCGCCAGAACCTGTCCGGAGGGGGCAATCTCCCAGAACGCAAAGGGCGTATATATGGTTGACAAAAAGAAGTGCGTCGGCTGCGGCAAGTGCGTGGAAGCCTGCCCTATGCATGTCATGGTCTTGGCTCCCGGCGCGTCCAACGTCAGCAAGTGCATCGCCTGCGGCATCTGCGCAAAAGCCTGCCCAATGGGCATTTTGGCTGTGGAGGAAAAATAACACACTACATAGCTGATCCGCTGCGGAGACGGTGTGAACGCCGTCTCCGCTCCGCTTTTGCCCTTCTTTTTCTTGTAAGAAAAAGAAGCAAAAAAACTTTATTGCGCTCTTGAATCCTCTGTTAATCCTGGATTCCTGCCCGGTAACGGCGGAAAGCGCTTGATTGGTAAAGGGGACATTTTGTCATGGAAAAACTCGCTGTCGGGATTCTCGCCCACGTGGACGCCGGGAAAACCACCCTCTCGGAAGCCCTGCTCTACTCTGCCGGTTCCATTCGGAAACTGGGAAGGGTCGATCATAAGGACGCCTTCCTTGATACCGATTCCCTGGAGAGAGAACGGGGCATCACCATATTCTCCAAACAGGCGGTGCTGTCTCTGCCGGAGGTGGAGATTACCTTGCTGGATACCCCGGGGCATGTGGACTTTTCCGCCGAAATGGAGCGGACGCTGCAAGTGCTGGACTGCGCCGTGCTGGTGGTCAGCGGCACCGGCGGCGTACAGGCCCACACCCGCACGCTCTGGCGGCTGCTGGAACGGCATCAAACGCCGGTGTTCCTCTTCGTCAATAAAATGGACCTTGCCGGTGCGCAGCGGGATGCGCTGCTGTCAGATTTGCAGACTCAGCTCAGCGAGGGGTGCGTGGATTTCAGCAGGAACGACGGGGCGGTCTGGGAGGACGTGGCGCTCCTGCGGGAGGAGACGCTCAACGAGCTTCTGGAGACGGGAACCGTTTCCGTGGGGACGGCGGCGGAAATGATTGCGTCCAGAACGGTTTTTCCCTGCTGGTTCGGGTCCGCGCTGAAGCTGGAGGGCGTGGAGGAATTTTTGCGGGGTCTGGCACGGTTCCGGCTGCGGCGGGCGTATCCGAAGGAATTCGGCGCGAGGGTATTCAAGATCGGAAGAGACCCCCAAGGCGTCAGACTAACATATCTGAAAATCACCGGCGGACGTCTGAGGGTGAAGGACGCACTCTCAACAGGCGGCGAGGAAACCGAAAAGGTGGAGCAGATCCGGATTTATTCCGGGACCAAGTTTCAAGCCGTAAAAGAGGCGGAGGCCGGAACGGTATGTGCCGTGACCGGGCTGTCCGGAACGGTATGCGGACAGGGATTGGGCAGTGAGGCGCAGGCCGGCGCTCCGGCGCTGGAACCGGTGCTGAATTACCGGCTGCTGTTGCCGGAGGACGCAAGCCCGCATATGGTATTGGAAAAACTGCGCGTTCTGGCCGAGGAGGACCCTCAACTCCATATTCTCTGGAATGAACGGTTACAGGAAATTCGCTTGCAGCTAATGGGACAGGTACAGCTGGAGGTTTTGCGGGAGGTCATCGGGCAGCGGTTCGGGCTTGCGGTTGAGTTTGCTCCCGGCGGGATCGTGTACAAGGAGACCGTCGCCGCACCGGCGGAGGGCGTCGGACACTACGAACCGCTGCGGCATTACGCGGAGGTGCATCTGCTGCTGGAACCGGGAAAACCCGGCAGCGGCCTGCGGTTTGCATCCGTCTGCGGCGAGGACCGTCTGGAACGGAACTGGCAGCGGCTGATTTTGACGCATCTGGCAGAAAAACAGCACGTGGGTGTATTGACCGGCTCGCCAATCACGGACATGAAAATCACTTTGACCGCGGGCCGTGCCCACCAGAAGCATACGGAGGGCGGGGATTTCCGTCAGGCGACATACCGGGCTGTCCGGCAGGGGCTGATGACGGCGGAAAGCGTTCTGCTGGAGCCGTGGTATGAGTTCCGGCTGGAGATTCCGGCGGGAAATGTGGGCCGTGCCATGACCGATATCCAGCAAATGGGGGGCCGTCTGGAATCCCCGCAGACCACCGGCGGGACCGTACTGCTGACCGGCTGCGCACCGGTATCGGAAATGGAGGGCTACGGGCCGGTAGTGACCGCCTACACAAGAGGCTTGGGAAAGCTGAGCTGTACGGTGAAAGGGTACGAGCCCTGCCACAACGCCGAAGCGGTGATCGAGGCGTATAGCTACGAACCGGAACGGGATTTGGACAACCCGCCGGATTCGGTATTCTGTGCCCACGGCGCGGGGTTCATCGTGAAATGGGACGAGGTTCCCGCTATGGCCCATGTGGACAGTGGAATATCGCTGGACGTACCGGAAAAAGCCCTTCCGCCGCCTGTCGGGAGAACGCCGTATCCTGCCTCCAGAGAAGCGGATCAGGAGCTACAGGCCATATTTGAGCGGACCTATGGACCGGTTAAGCGCAGGGAGTTTCAGCCTGTCCCAAAAGCGCCGCCAACCACACCGGTCAGGACCGTACCGCCCAGAGCGCCGGGACCGGAGTATCTGCTGGTGGACGGCTACAATATTATATTCGCGTGGGATGGTCTGAAGGCTGCCGCGCAGGACAGTCTGGAGCGTGCCCGGTATCTGCTGATGGACCTGCTGTGCAATTATCAAGGGTTCCGGAAATGCGAGGTGATCCTTGTTTTCGACGCATATAAGGTAAAGGGGAATCCCGGATCTGTGGAGCACTACCGAAACATTCATGTCGTCTACACCAAAGAGGCCGAGACCGCTGACGCCTATATCGAACGCGCTACTTATGAGATCGCAAAAAACCACCGCGTCCGTGTGGCGACCTCCGACAATCTGGAACAGCTTATCATTTTAGGCCACGGCGCGGTGCGGATTTCCGCACGGGAATTTTTGTCGGAGGTGACAGAGACGGAGAAGCGGATCGGGCAGATCATTGAGCATAACAATCTGTACAACCGGGCCTTCCGGCAGCTGCGGCACCAGATCAAGGACGGTAAAACAGGGGAAAAAGATAAAAAAGACAAGTGACAGTCACTTGTCTTTTTTCCGTGCGCTCAGCAGCATGGATGCACCGCTGTAGAGCAAAAAAATCCCAAATGGTTTCCGCAGCAGGGAGACGTCAGCCATAACAGCAACAGCGGCTCCCGCCAGGGACGCCAGTACGCCGGGGACCGCCGCCTGCCGCCAGACGTCTTTGTCGAGGAACCCGTTTTTCCGGTGGAACCAGAGGCTGAGCCCGGCGGTGGGCAGGAAAAACAGCAGATTTACCGCCTGCGCTTCCCGATAGCCCACGTCAAGAAACAGGGTCATAAACACCAGCAGGAGCGTCCCGCCGCCCACGCCCCAGGCGGATAAAATCCCAGTGGCGGCGGCCGCCAGGAACGGCATCACCCATTCTGTCATAGTAGATACCTGTAGCCTCCATACAGTAAAAATGCGCCGAATATGGCCTTCAAAACCCGAACCGGTATTTTCTGGAAGGTCAGTCCGCCAATGACGCCGCCTGCCGCACCGCCCGCCAGATAGGGCAGTACCAGTGTCAGGGGGGGCCGCACCTGAAAAAGATACACGGCCGCGCTGACGAAGCACATAGGGAAAATGACGGCCACGCAGGTGGCAAACGCATTCTGCGTCTCCAAACGGCTCCATTTGGTGAGGAGGGGGAGAAGAATCATGCCGCCTCCGCCGCCGAACAGGCCGTTGACGAAGCCGCCGGCAGTACCGGCCAGCCGGTTTTTGGATTTGTCAGTCATACCGCGCCGCTCCTTCCAGAGAGTATGTAACCCCGGCCCAAACGGCGGGCCGGAGTACGGGGGTCAGCGCATTTCCTGGAAGCTCAGGCAGTCGGTGCACTGGTCCTGAGAGGGATGACACTCGTGGGTGCCGACACGGATGCTGTCCAGGCCGCAGTACTGTTCGCTCTTGCAGTGGTTGGCGCAGGAGCTTACGGAGCATTTGATAGCGTGGTTGGGCTTGCAGGCGCAGCCGCTGTTGGTGCAGCAGTCGTTCATGTGTTGTTCCTCCTGAATTGAAAGAAATTTTTTTCGTTTGGGTCTTGCCATAGGGTAGTGTGCCCGGGCGGGCCTGTTTTATACGCATAAAATCAAGCTGCCTGCGGACAAAATAGAGAGGCGCTGCCTCCCCCGTGGAGAGACAGCGCCGCCGGTCTGTTTTTACAGGTTTTTACAGATTTTTCTCGTAGGACTCGATCATCTTCTTGACCATCTGGCCGCCGACGGAACCGGCCTCACGGGAACTGAGGTCGCCGTTGTAGCCCTCCTTCAGGTTGACGCCCACCTCGCTGGCGGCCTCCATTTTGAATTTGTCCATAGCCTCGCGGGCCTCGGGGACGTTGATGCGGCTGTTTTTCTTAGACATAACTTCAATTCTCCTTCTCCGATTTTTTTGCGGCGTTACGCACATCAGAGAAGGGGCGGAGGACCGTCCGGTCTCTGCTGCACGGTGAGCGGTGGATTGGCCTCCGCCCTCGTCGCAAGCATATCTTTTGCAGTCCGCCGCTGAATATGCCTGTGAGACGGACGGTAATTTTTTGCAGAAAATTTGCTGGTTTTTTCAGGAAAAGGGGAAACCCCCAAGGGCTGAACCCCTCGGTGGTTTTGATTCTGCTCAGAAAACCACCGCATTTCCTATAGAAAACATATCCAAAGTTTCTACAAAATACCCTGCTTGCAATTTGTCCCGCTGCGGTGTATAATTACGAAAACAGCCAATAGCATAGAAAGGTGGAACAGATCCTTATGGCTCTTTCAACAGATTTAAATGTACGTGCGCGATATGGAGCAGCAGCGGCAGTTGTTCCCGCCGTTCCCGCCACGCCGGACAGCAACAGCTTTTCCCAAGTGTTTTCTGCGGCTTACCGGACCACCGGCGGAACAGATTACGAAAGCTATTTCCGGTTAGCCGCGGATACTTATCAGCTACCGGCAGATTTGATTAAAGCTGTAGCGAAGGCGGAGTCCGACTTTAATGCCAATGCCGTTTCATCCTGCGGTGCGCAGGGCATAATGCAGCTGATGCCCGCCACAGCCCGTTCCTTGGGCGTGACCGATTCTTTTGATCCGGCTCAAAATATTATGGGCGGCGCAAAATATCTGCGCCAGATGTTGGACTCCTTTGGCGGCGATATCTCTAAAGCCGTGGCGGCTTATAATGCCGGCCCCAATGCAGTAAAAAAATATGGCGGAGTACCGCCCTACCAGGAGACACAAAACTATGTGACAAAAGTGCTTGGCTATGCAGGCGGCAGCGTTTCAGTTCCAGCCTCTGTCCCTGCTGCTGTTCCGACTCCAATGGTCACCACAGATTCAGCGGAAGAGTCCTCCGGTTCCCTGACGCTGGACGAGCTGACGGACCTGGTCCTTCAGACATATCACATCAACGGCACCTACATCCAAGAGTCTGCGCAGAGATTTATACAGCAGCTTCTCCTGCAAACGGAGGAGGAAAACGAAGAACAAAAGGAAATTATACGGGTATAAGCAGATCATGCTGATTCGGGGACCGGCGTCAAAAAATCCGATGCTGGTCCTTTCTAAATCAAAAAACATGCGCGGCAGTCTTTTTTCCACAGATTCCCGTATGTTCCACCATTCTTTCACATATACATAGGGATATAACGGGATAGGGAGCGTGTTGAACCGTGAAGGGAAACATTGAGGAACGGGCCTGCGAACTGGCCATATATATTATTGAGAACCGTACCACCGTGCGAGAGGCCGCTAAACGGTTTGGGATCAGCAAGAGCACGGTACATATGGACAGGGGTAAATGGAACGGTCTGCCGGGGCGTCAAGCAGCATAAAAGGCCAGCACCTGATTGACGGGTGCTGGCCTTACTATCCGTTTCTGCTAATTTTCCGCCAGCCAATCCGCCACATCAATAATTTTTATGCCTTCATATTGATAGGGTTCCTGTCTTGTCCGGGCAAGAATCATTTTGGGGTACGCGTCTTTGATCTTGAGCAGAGGATCTGCCTCCCGACGGAAAGTGTCTGGGTCGTCAATACTGTTTGCCACCTGGATATAGAGCTTTTCACTGCGTTTGATTGCCACAAAGTCAATTTCTTTCTTATACAGAACGCCTGCATAGAGTTCATAGCCCCGGCGTAGTAATTCAATGGCCACCATATTTTCGATAGTTCGGCCATAGTCAGCGTTTTTTGTCCCCAGCTTGGCATATTTGAAGGAGTGGTCACAAAGATAATATTTGTCATTGGAGGCCAAGTAACGCTTGCCCTGAATGTCATAACGCCTGATCCGGTAGAATGCAAAGGCATTACAGAGATATTTCAGATAAGTGCTGATCGTTCGGTCATTGGTTTTTATCTGTTGTGCGGCAAAGGCTTCCGCGATACTGCGGGCCGAGGCCAAGTTGGAAATATTGTCAATGAGGAAGTCGCAGAGCTGCTCCATCAGCGGCATATTGCGGATACTGTACTTCTTTTGAATATCCCTCACGATTAACGTGTCGAACACATCGGAGATATAATCGTATTTTGATTCCGGCGTTTTGTAGAGATAAGACCCAGACATTCCGCCCTCTTGAATGTAACGGTTGAAAGCGGCGTATGGATCTGTCAGTTCAAAATACGTCATAAATTCCTGGAAAGAGAAGGGGAATACCTCAATCTCGAAAGTACGCCCGGTAAACAGGGTGGCAAGGTCGCTGCTGAGTAAAAATGCGTTGGAGCCGGTGATATAGATATCATATTTCTCTGATGCGTGGAGACTGTTGATGGCCTTTTCAAAACCTTCGCACATCTGCACCTCATCGATCATAATATAGTTTTGCCTACCCGACATATAGGAATACTCTACATGATCGTGCAGAGCGTGATATTCCAAAAGGTTCTCATAATTACTTAAGTTGAAATTGACATGAATAATATTTGCATCCGGATCTGTCGTTTTGACATAGTCCATGAAGGATTCCAGCAGCTTGGACTTTCCGCTCCGGCGCAAACCAGTGATAACTTTGATGTCAGGGGTTCCCATCACGTCCTTCATCATGTCGAGATAGAAATCTCGCTGAATCAGTTTCATTGCAATTCACCTCAAAAGATATTATACCACTTTATTTCGCAAAATCAAGTTAATTTTAATTTTGCGAAATAAGTTGTTGAGAAGTTGGATTAGCTGTAATACGGGGTGCGGCCTTCGGTACAAATTTTTCAGCTGCGCCTTGGATGATTTAGAGGGACCTTTGCATCATCACATTCCTTCTTCGCCTAAACCGTCTTCTTTTCTACTATCAAATGGCAGCTTTTGACCATTTCCGACAATACTCTACATATGGCAGGGGTAATTGGAACGGTCCCTGTAGTCGATATAACGGGGAAATCAACGTGTATTTGAGAAAAAAGCTCAGATACACGTTGATTTTTTTGGAGCTATGGATATAATAGAAATATAGGAGGGCAAGCAGTTATGTTGATACAGTTTCGGTTTCAAAATTTCAAGTCTTTCCGGGATGATACAATCTTGGACCTCTCTGCAACAAAAATTACAGAGCATAGCCAGCATATTGTTTCACTAGGAAATGAAAATCTTCTCCCTGCCGCTGCTATTTTTGGTGCGAATGCCAGCGGAAAGTCAAATATGATCGGAGCGTTCCGCTTTATGGCAACCTATGTACTGAACTCGTTTATGTATGGGGGGGATAGCGAGAAAGAACCGATAGATCAGCTACAGCACACACCTTTTTTGTTTGATTCCACCAGCCGGGAAGCGGAGTCCTCATTTGAGGTCTATTTCACAAGGGACGGCGGTCAGGATACTAAAATCTACAATTATGGATTCACGCTGAAACAAAACGGTGTTGCGGAAGAATGGCTGAACACAAGAGCAAAAACCGCTCGCAAATCGAAAGAAATTTTCTATCGGAATGGTGAGGAGCTTTTGTTAACGGGAATTTCTCCAAAAAGGCAGGAAAATATCCTTCTTTCTTTGGAAAAGGAGACTCTAGTAGTATCTCTGGGCGCGAAATTGAAAATTGATATTCTGAAAACAGTGCGGGACTGGTTCTATCACCTGAATTTTGCTGACTTTGGCGACCCCTATGAAAATGCGTTTCTGACATATTGGATACCACTGAACTGCATAAAAGACAGGAGTGCCCAAGTGAATATGGCTTCATACCTGTCCTCTTTTGATCCATCTATCCTTGATCTTCAGGTAAAAGTATTAAAAGAGGATGAGGACGGCGGTCAATTAGAAATCAGTACTATTCACCGTACAACAGATGGTGGAACTGCGCAAATCCCCATTTCACAGGAATCAGGTGGTACGCTGAAAATGTTTGCTCTGTACCCAACACTGCAAAAAACGCTGGAAAACGGAAGTGTTTTATTTGTGGACGAACTGAACTCACGGTTGCACCCGCTTCTGGTCCGGAATTTTTTGCTGACATTTCTGAATCCGGATATCAATGTCAACCATGCGCAGATTATTTTTACCACGCATGATTCATGGCAGCTCTCAAACAATCTCTTGCGACGGGATGAAATCTGGTTTACAGAAAAAAATGAAGATGGGATTTCCACTCTCTATTCTCTGTCTGATTTTATGGATGAGGACGGCGTAAAAATCCGTAAAGATGAAAACCATGAAAAAAACTATCTGTTGGGTAAATATGGGGCCATCCCCACCCTAAAATATTTGGATGTGCTTAGGGGGGAGTAAGTGTGCCAAGAGAAAGAAACGGGAATCGAAAAAGACGGAGCCAGTTCCCCAAAAGAACTCCGGATTTGGGATACTATTTTATCGTGACGGATACAGAAGAAACAGAGAAAAATTATCTGTATGGCCTGCGGGATTCCCTGCCGAAAGAGCTGCAAGACCGAATTGTCATTAAGGTTTCCACTGCCAAAACGGAGGAACTTGTTGCAGCCTGTGAACAGGCGGATATTGACCCGCAGTATCGCCAATGCTGGATTGTATTCGACCGTGACCGGGTGGTTCCATTTGATAAGATCATTGCGGACGCGAAAAGCAAGGATATAAAGGTCGGATGGTCTAATCCCTGCATTGAAATTTGGTTTGATGCCTATTTCGGAAAGATGCCTGCGGTGCAGGATTCTGTAGCCTGCTGCCGGACGTTTGCCAGCCTATTTGAGAAGGTAACAGGTCAGGAGTACAAAAAGGCGAACCAGCAAATTTACGCTGTATTGAACCAGTTTGGAGACGAAGCAGCAGCAATACAAACCGCTGAGAGCAGGCTGAAAGGTTATCTCAGAGACGGCGAGACAAGGCCCTCACGAATGTGTCCAGGTACAACTCTACATCATTTAGTCGATGAAATTCGGAAAAAAACTTTATAGAAAAAAGTACCCCTCGACGATTCCCTCATAGGGAAGATTGGTCAGTATATTTTACCAAATCTTTTGCAGGTGACTCAGACAGTCTATAGGGGGGCTTTAAGGCGACTTTTTCGATTAAGTATCAGATTTTTTCGCTTATCCGGCGATAATGGAATATCAATATCCGTCAAATGTCTGATCTTGTGAATATGAATCGCAGTTAAAAAAGAGGCTTCCATATCATCCCTCCTACGCTTGATTGCCTATAGTATACGCTGTTTCGTGCGAAAAAGCAATCAAAATTGTGGTACAGAAAAAGCAAACAAGGGAAACAACGGGATAAGCATTCAACAAAAACAAACTGGAGGTTGAACACATGTATTGCAGCAGCTATGAGGACCGTCAGGACCGGCATATGGAGAAATTAGAGAAGTATACCGTCCTGACACCCCAGGACGTCATGGATGTTCTGGGGATCGGGAAAGATTCAGCGTATGAACTGCTGAATTCCGGAGGGCTGAAGGGGTTTCGTGTAGGACGGAGCTGGCGCGTATCGGCGGAAGCATTAGAGGAATTTATGTACAGGAATCAGCACTAATTTCGAGGATGTCTTACCTGCATCATTGGATGGATGCGGGTAAGACGTTTTCTCTGTTTAACAGTTCCGAAACGCTGGGAAAAACATCAGATTTGCTGTCCATATGCAGCGTAACCGGATTCAAATTGAGTTCTGCGAATTTTTTAATATATTTTGAATTTTCTTTTTGGAATATCCCCTGACTCTAAACGCTTCTATTGCGCCTGCTATTCCTGTTTGGTGGCAGCGCTTTACCTCGTGTAAAAAATCTTTCATGCGGTCTTTGGTTTTAGGAGTATAGCTGCTCTGATTAATCAAATCAAGTGCAGGGCGTAATTTTAGGTATCGTCCTGGAGCAATCGTCCGTTCAAAATATTCCCGCAATATGGGTACACTCATCCGAGAAACCCAAATAATTTTTTGATTGAGACAGTCTATTTCTACACATTGGTGATATTGATAAAACAATCTTTGGAATGCGCTATTCTGGAATGCCGCTTCAAAACGGAGACGGTTAGGGGGGATATCTTCTATATTCATGAGCTTTTCTTCACGAAGCTGATAGCTCTTGTCATATACAGTTAAGGTCACATCATTGCAGGACATGCGGAAGGAATGCTGGTTTTTTTCCTGAAAATTACCAAAACTCATATCAAAACTATCCAATCGATATCCACGCAGATGGTGAGTACGCTGAAGACACGCTATAAAGTCTTCCATCGCATCGTCATGCGAAAATTGGACGTCTATCGTACAATCAATTCGATGCAAAATCAATTCACTGAAGGTCATAGCAGCGCCAAGCATCTCTAATGCCTTATTGATGCTAGCGGCACAAGCCTCGATTGCTTCCAGCGTGATATTACATAAATCCGTATATCCGCCGCCAAATAAAATAGAGGGGTTGACTTTAATTGACAAATATGGTACGTTTGAAGCAATGAGTGTCCAAAGAGTTCCTCTTATGAAATTAATCTGAAAACTAAGAACATCTTTTTTCAGTTTAATGATACGGCATTGACCGGAATTAACCAAGTTAAATACTTGACTGTGGTACTGGTTGAAATTTTTGTAGGTAAGGGTTGGAGAAACGAGTTCAAAGGTATGAATTGCCACAACGGACCTCTTAATCACATTTTAGATTATCATGTCGTTGTGTGCATTATGATTAATTATGCAGTCCCAACAATTCTTTAGGAAGCAAATCTGATTGGTCTGATTTTACTAATTGGATTCAAGAATCGTCAAATTAAAATACAAGCAGGAATCAAATTTTAGTATTTCAATTTGACATCAATAATCAAACCGGCGGGAACGCTGGGAATCCCAGCGTTCCCACCAGGAGGAAGACGTAATGCGCAATATTTTTTTATTGAACGCAGATTTTCGAAAGTCTTTACAAAATGAATATTCTTTCTTAAAATTAAAAATGATTTTGCAAGATGAATCAGATGATAGTACCAGAGCTGAATACGCAATAAAAAAGGCGCGTGAACAGTGCAAAGAAATATTTCCGTCCTTCAGGCAGATAAAATTTCGAAATATCTCTGCCACAGATAAATTCCAGTATTTGAAGTTCCTCTACTATGTTATTAGAAAGAATTTTGAATGTGAAAAAAACGGCTTTTCATTATTTCCTTGCATTAAAAAACCGTCAGAAAGATATTTAAGCCTATATACAAATGTAATGTCTGAGATCAAGCAGAATGTTACGGACACGGTTCGTTTGGAAATTGAAAAACAACATCCAAGCAAAATTAATGACGAATCTCAACAAAACAAGCAGAAACAGGCATATTATGCAGATTCAATACATACTATTCAGCAATATATTGAACTAATAGCTTTATGTCTTTTTCCTTCCTATATTGGGAAACCATATAACGAGTTACAAAGGGATGAAGAATATTTTTATACATGCTGCGAATTGAAAACGAATGATGCACAGAAAGTTAAATCATGGACGGTGCCTTTGACGTTTTGGGATGAACTCTATGTATACCTTGCTCACGCCAGAGATTTTTATTGGGAATTGGATTTGTTGTCAGCCTATCAAAAAATAGCTGATGCAACTGTAATTTCCCCATCTCCAAAGCAAAAATATTACAATACCCGTTTCCATTTACTGATAAATTAACAAAAGCATATTTTGCTGTAAATATAAAGGGATTAGAAGCGATTTTAGCAGGCGGATGGGCCTCCTGTCCAACTGCCCGACAATTAAATGCCGAAGCGATTTTATTTCTTGCGGCAGACAATCTTATCCCCAGATCGGCGGGTATGAACGCAACGATTGACCTTTTATCAGCGCTTGCTGAAGATGGCTGGAATTTTCGCCAGGACAATACTCTCACTGATTCTTTAATATCATTTGGAAAATTGTGTAGGTTGTTTGGTTGGACTTACAGACTAGAAATAATTGAAGAAGATCTTAAAGACTTTTCTAAAAGGGAGAGCAGCGGTTTGTGGGAAATATCGCTACAGGAAGCCAGCGAAAATGCCATTTTTTTGCACCAGCTTATTT
>CAMWSZ010000011.1 GCA_947177005.1 uncultured Clostridia bacterium
TTGAAAGCATCACTGTGGCAGGCCCTAAAAAAAATGGATTTTTCATCAGTACAGAGAGTTTTGAATATTTTCTCACAAAATTGATTTCCGTGGAATAAAATTTATTGGACTTTTTACCATAGCTGTGGTAGAATAGTGGTGTAATTCCATGCCGCTATTTTACGTTCTCCTTTATCCAGCGGCCCAAAAAGAAATGAGGGGGAATACCTTGTGTTGGAAAAGGAACAGGGAAGATTACAGTTCATTTTTACCGCGGACAGCTTTTATTGTGATACCCCGGAGCGGTTATCTGACGCAGATCAGGCATTATGGACACAGTTTGAAGAGGACCGCTGGGCTGCCCTGTACCGTCTTGGCCTGACAGAGCGCCCGGAACAGGCAAGCCCATCCGTTGCGTTCCTGTACCTGCTTTCCGATGCCTTTTTCAAGGCGCTGACCAGCCTGCCGGACTTGGAGCTTCTTCGGTCAAATGCACAGGCCCCCCTTACAGAAACCGAACGGCTGCTGCGGGCGGTTCCCTTTGTTATGGGCGCCGGGTACATCAATAAAACATGGCTGGAACATGCCTTTCAGCACTTAAATGCCATTTTTGCACAGGAAATCGCCGCTTATGACGGTACGGTGTCCCTGTACCTGACAGAGCAATGCCAGCACCTGCGGACCCCGGAACGGATCTTTTTTCATCTGGTGGAAAATAAGGACGGTGAACTTCCCTTCGCCTTCCTGGCAACATATGCGACCAAAGATCCGGAGGGACGGGTCCGCCATGTCCCTCTGCGGTACGCGCTGACAGAATATAAAAACGAGCGGGAAAAGCTGATGATGCTCCTCTCCTGCCTGAACCGTGCCGCAGAAGTATCGGAGCTGATCGGGGCATTTATGGAGAGCGGAGAGATGTTTCACCCGCTTCAGCTGACGGCAGAGGAGGCTTACGATTTCCTGACCCATGCCGGGGCCATTGAACAGGCGGGAATCCTGTGCCGCATCCCCAACTGGTGGAAAAAACGCACCGCCGCCGTCTCGCTTTCCGTGCGTCTGGGAGAGAAGCAGCCGTCTATGCTGGGGTTCGATACCTTGGTATCCCTGCAGCCGGAGCTGACCGCGGACGGCGTGCCGCTGTCTGCGGAGGATATCCGGCAGCTCCTGGCGCAGACGGAGGGGCTGGCTTTGCTGAAAGGCAAGTGGGTAGAGGTGGATCACACACGGCTACAGGCGCTGCTGGCGGAAATGCACGGACTTCCTGATACCATTACGCTCATGGAGGCCATGCGTCTGGGAATGGAACCGGAGAAGCCGGATGTCGGGCCGCTGGTGACAAACGGCGCGTGGCTGTCAGCACTGCTGGCGAACCTGAAAAAACCGGAGTCCATTCGCAGCGCCGCCCTGCCTGGGAGCTTCTGCGCACAGCTGCGTCCCTATCAGGAAAACGGCTTTACTTGGCTGGACTATCTGGACGGGCTGGGCTTTGGTGCCTGCCTTGCGGACGACATGGGCCTGGGCAAAACAGTGCAGGTACTGGCCTATCTGGAGAAGCTGCGGACCGTGAAGAAAAACGCACGGGCGCTGCTCATCGTCCCGGCCTCCCTGCTGGGCAACTGGAGAAAAGAAACGGAACGGTTCGCGCCCGCGTTGCCGTACCAGATCCTGCACGGTAAAAAGGCGGCGGCATTGGAGAAGCAGCTGGCGGAGAACGATGTGTTCCTGACCATTACCACCTATGGTCTGGCCATGCGCCTCAGACCGCTTCAGGAGAGGCAGTGGGACTGCGTCATTCTGGACGAGGCTCAGGCCATTAAGAATCCCCTGACAAAGCAGACCCGGGAAATCAAAAAGTTGCCCGCCCAGATGCGCATTGCCATAACCGGTACGCCCATAGAGAACGACCTGACCAACCTCTGGTCTCTGTTCGACTTCCTGAACAAAGGACTGCTGGGTACAAGCCAGGAGTTTCGCCGGTACTGCGCCGGTCTCAATGACAACCCGGAGGGGTATGCCCGGCTGAAGGAAGCGGTATCGCCCTTCCTGCTCCGCCGGGTCAAGACAGACCAGCGCGTGATTGCTGATCTGCCCGAAAAGCTGGAAATGGTGGACCGGGTGGCGCTGACGAAAAAGCAGGCGGTCCTGTACCGCAAGGCCGTGGCGGACGCAGAGAAGCGCCTGCTGGAAACGGACGGTATTGAGCGGAAAGGGGCTGTGCTGGGGCTGATTTTGAAGCTGAAACAGATCTGCAATCATCCGGACCAGTATCTGGGGCAGACCGCTTTCGCGGCGAAGGACAGCGGCAAATTCGACATGCTGCGGGAGCTTTGCGAGACCATTCGGGAGAAACGGGAGAGGGTGCTGGTGTTCACCCAATTCCGGGAGATCACAGCCCCGCTGGCCGCGTTTCTGACGGAGGTCTTCCGTGCGGAGGGGTACGTGCTCCACGGCGGAACGCGGATCGCACGGCGCAGCGAGATCGTGGAGGCGTTTCAGGGGGAGCGGTATGTGCCGTTTGTGGTGCTGTCGGTAAAGGCCGGCGGCACGGGCCTCAACCTGACGAACGCCAATCATGTCATCCATTTTGACCGCTGGTGGAATCCAGCTGTGGAGAACCAGGCCACAGATCGGGCCTACCGCATCGGACAGACAAAAAATGTTATGGTCCACAAGCTGGTGTGCGAGGGAACGGTGGAGGAAAAGATTGACGCCATGATCGAATCGAAGCGGGAGCTGGCGGAAAATGTGATCGGCGCCGGTTCGGAGAAATGGCTCACGGAGCTGAATAACGACGAGCTGATGCAGCTGCTGCGTCTGGACTGACAGGAGGCGATGAGATGAACTGGTACTGGTACGGTGAGGGCGGGTTCAGCCAGCCTTCCGCGGAGAAGCTTCAGCAATTCGCGGCGGCCAGCCAAAAAAAGGCGCGGGACAAGGGCCTGATATGGGAACCGGTTGTCATTCAGGGCCGGACCATTGCCAAGAGCTGGTGGGGGCAGGCGTGGTGCAGAAACCTGGAGCGCTATGCGGACTACAGCAACCGTCTGGGCAGAGGGAAACGGTACGTCCGGACGGGAGCGGTTGTGGACCTGAAAATCCAGAAGGGGAGCATTCAGGCGCTGGTGCAGGGCTCTCGGAAGACCCCCTATCAAGTGGAAGTGAACATCAGCCCCGTGCCGGAGGAAAAATGCCGGTCAATCCTCCGGCGCTGCGGCCGGAGGATTGAGAACCTGGAGCAGCTGCTGACGGGTAACTTTCCGGAGGAGTTGAAGGAATTATTTCAGGAAGAGGGCGGCCTGTTTCCGCGGCCGGAAGAAATCAGCTTTACTTGCAGCTGTCCCGACTGGGCGCAGCTGTGCAAACATGTGGCGGCGGTCCTCTATGGCACCGGCGCTCGCCTTGATGAACAGCCCGCACTGTTTTTCGCGCTGCGGAGTATTGAAATGGACCGCTTTATTGATGTGGCGCTGGCCAATAGGGTGGAGGCCATGCTGGCAAACGCGCAGAAACCCAGCAGCCGTATCCTCAGCGGGCAGGATCTGGAGGCGCTGTTCGGCGTGCTTTGACAGGAAGAACCGGATATACAGAATATCGCTCATCAGCGCCACTTTCCGGAATGCGCGATTTCCTCAGCCGCTCCCATTGCGTTCGGAGCGGCTGATTCTGTTCCTTCTGACAGTTCTTTCAGTTTCTGCTCCAGCAGATGCCATTCCTCCGGCTTCATACGGACAGCGATCAGCCAGTCAGGCCCATGCAGCCGTAATATACAGCGCCTACAGCCTGCGCAAACTGGGCTACGGTATAGTTGGGATGAGCGTCCAGCTGTTTCATCAGGGCGGTGTTGGCCAGACCGCTGCCTGCGGCGTACTGCCGCAGAGTGGGTTCCCGCCGCTGCGCGCCCTCGCACATCAGCTGAAAACACGCAGGCAGCTTGACGAAACGCCCGAAAAGGGTACGCTCTTCGGTCTCGGGCCGGAGGATATACTCCGTCTCCCGCCAGGTAACGGCCAGGTATTCGCCTACTGTCCGGAAGATCTCCCCGCACACCGGCTGGCCCGCAGCGGCCTGCCTCATGAAGAACTCCAGACAGGGCTTGCGCATATCCTCCGGCTCGCTGGGGACAATGAGCCTTTCCCCTTCCCAGCGGAATAGGCCCCTGTCCAGAACCTCCTGCATCAGTTCAGGGGCCCGCTCCGGCAGGTATTCGGCCGCCAGACGGAATACGCCGAACTGACTGGTATAGCGCTGGAGCGTGCCGGGAAGGGCTGTGTTCACGTTGTTGACGCTGCGCACGTCCCCGGAATCGAATTCACGCTGGGCATAGCTGCCCAGGTCAATGATGAGGTTGTAGACCTCCAGGGGGATTTCCGGAATAGAGCCGTCAGGCCGGACCCAGCCGGTGCCCAGCTCTGTGCCCAGCGTGTGAGCGAAAAAGCCTCTGGACATATCCCCGCCCCCGGCCGCCTGTTCCACCGCGGCGGTAAAGGAGGCCATTGGGCCGTCGTTGATATTCATTACGGCTCCGCCCTCCGCCACATAGGCGGCCAGCTTTTGATTCAGGGCCGTGATTTCGGCAAACTGCGTCTCATAGTCCAGCGCGGAATTATTGCGCAGGCCGAGTGTCTTGGAGGCTTCGCCGCCCACGATGCGGTTTTGAATCACCACGTCCGGGAAGCAAAGGCCAATGGCGTCAAAATTTTGCAGGCCGTCACCGGCTGCCTGCTCCATAACGGCCGCGCTCCGCTCCATTTCCTCCAGCGTGGCATGGCGGTCCAGGGCGTTCCAGTCGATCTCCGCGGCCTGTCCGGCCCAGTACAGACTGCCCGCCGCACGCAGCAGACGCGCCAGCAGCAGCAGGGGACCGGTGATCTGCTCCGCCAGAGGGCAGGCGGCAGGGAACCAGTCAAATTCCTTGCACAGCGCCAGCTGTCCGTCTATGCTGACGGCCAGCTTCACGTCCGTGCCACCGATGTCCATGCCCAGCAGCATCCGGCTGCGCGTCATGGCAGGCAGCTTGGAAAAGATGCACTGCCCGGTGACCGCCTTGGGCGGTTCTGCTGGCGGCTCATCCCTCACGTCGTGGATGCCGAACGCAAACTGCTCCGCTCCGCCGGTCAGGGCGGTCAGGATGCGCTCATTCACGTTGAGGCACTTGCCGTAGCCCCTGCGGGCCGTCTTGGGCAGGTCAAGCTGGAATATCTGATGCAGGCCCCCGGCCAGAGACAGGGCGTCACGGTCCGCCTTATCCAGATAGATGTCAATGCGGATGCCCCCCAGAGCGGACAGCAGATTATAGATATTGGCATAGACGTAGCTTTCCACAAACTCCTTCTCCGCCAAGCCTGCCGTCTCGGGCAGGCGGAGGGCAAAAGCCCGGACAGACCGGTCGTAGAGGGTGACGTGGAGGTGGAAGGGGCGCGTCCCATGGGTCTGGAAGGCCGTGCGGACGTCGGTGATGTATACGCTCTGGCCGTTGGCCGCCTGCTGAAGAAAAGCTTTTATCATGATAATTCACTCCTTTATGATATGGACAATGCCCTCCTGGGCCAGAATGTCATAGAAACGCTCCAGCTCCCGGTGCGTCAGTGCGCCGCCCTGAACGGGGTAATCCCGTTCCAGCGCCGAATACTTGCTCCGGCAGAGGGGGTTGAAGTTGAGCAGTTCATAGGAGGCGTCCGGGTTTACCGACCGGGCAAAGCGGGCAATGGAGCGGATATTGTCCTCTGAATCGGTATAACCGGGGATCAGCGGGGTACGGGTGAGGACGCTGGCTCCCTGCTGGTGCAGAAAGCGGTAGTTATCCAGAATCAGACGGTTATCTGCTCCCAGAAGACGGCGGTGCTCCTCCGCATTGAATATTTTGATGTCCGTCAAAAACTGGTCTGTCACCGGCAGCAGGGCCTCGAAGGCCGCCCGCGGGCCCATCATGGAGGTTTCAATGGCTGTGCGGACTCCCGCCGCCCTGCATAGGGCCAGCACCTCAGCGGAAAATTCCCACTGTAGAAGGACCTCCCCCCCGGACAATGTGACGCCGCCGTCCGCCCCGAAGAAAACCCGGTCCCGCAGCAACAGCTCTGCCGCCGCCTGCGCGGACACCGTCCGTCCACACAGAGACAAGGCCCCTGACGGGCAGAGGTCCACGCATTTGCCGCACAGCGTGCAGGCCGTCCGGTCCGCATGAACCCGGCCGTTCAGCGTCAGCGCCCCGGCCGGACATACCCCCACACAGCCGCCGCAGCCCACACACACAGCGGGATTATACCACAGGGCAGGCGCAGGGCCAATGCCCTCCGGATTCTGGCACCAGGGGCACCGAAGGGGACAGCCCTTCAAAAACAGGGTGGAGCGCAGTCCCTCCCCGTCGTGGACGGCAAAGCGCTTCACATCAAAAATGATCCCGTTCATGCGCTCTCATAGGTCCTGCGGGCGATGATTTCTTCCTGAAGATCAGGAGCCAGCTCGGTGAAGTAGGCGGTGTAGCCCGCCACCCGGACGGTGAGATTGCGGTACTTCTCCGGCTCCTTCTGCGCCGCCCGGAGGTCGGCCTCGTTGAGCACATTGAACTGAATGTGGCTGATGCCCAGTTTACACACCGCCCGCAGCAGATTGCAGAACTTGCGGATGCCTGTGTCCGTCTGGAAAAACTGCGGGAGGAATTTCATGTTCAGCAGCGTCCCGTTGCTGGCCTTCACAAAGGGCAGCCGGGCCACCGACTGGAGCAGAGCGGTGGGACCGTTGGTGTCCCGGCCATACATGGCGGACACGCCGCCGTCAGCCAGGGGGTCCTGAGAGCGGCGGCCGTCGGCGGAGGCGGCCACGTTCTGGCCCATCGGCACATGGGCGGATACGGTGTACAGGCCCATTTGGTAGATGCCGCCCCGGCCGTTTCGGTACTGCTCCAGCCGGTTGGCAAAGTAGTTGACCCACTTGGCCCCCAGCTCATCGACCCAGCCAATGTCGTTGCCGTACTTGGGGACCTTGTTCAGCAGCATGGTGCGCAGAACGGCGTCACCCGCGAAGTTGGTCTCCAGGGCATGGAGCAGCCGCTGGGCAGGGATACGCTTCTCATCATAGACCAGCTGTTTAATGGCGGCCAGGGAATCAGCTATATTGGCCGCCTGAATGGCCTGCACACCGGCGAAGTTGTAATGGGCGCCCCCCTGTGTCACGTCCTTGCCCAAGGCCATGCAGTCATCAATGACGGCGGACAGGAACGGGGTAGGCAGAAGCTGTTCGTGCATTTTCTCCACGGCGGTGACACACTCCACCATGCGGTCGGAAAAGTAGTCGATCTGCTTGGCAAAGGCCGATTCCAGTTCCTCAAAGGTGGCGTAGTCCGTCAAGTCACCCAGATCCAGACCGGTTTTCTCACCGGTGAGCTGGTCTACGCCGTGGTGGAGCGTGAGCTCCAGCGCCTTGAGCAGGTTGAGCATGGCCGCGTCACTCCAGGCCAGCGCATTGCCGTGGGTGGTCAGCTCTACGCAGCCTACAATCGCGTAATTCATGGCGTCGGCATGGCTGACGCCGTGGCTCTCCAGGGCCGGGATCACCGCCTCGTCATTGAACACTTGGGGCATACCGCTGCCCCGGCCAATCACCCGGCTGGCCAGCTCCAGCAGCTCCTGCGGGGAATCTTTGCAGATGCGCAGGGACAGGTTGGGCTGAGGCAGAAGCAGGTGGGACTGGGCCTGAAGAAAGAGATAGCTCAGGTCGTTGGACGCATCCCGCCCGTCCCCGGTCTGGCCGCCAATGGCTACATTGAATCCAATCGGGAAACCGGCAAAATATTTGGCGCTGTTAGAGTTGCGCAGATACACCAGCTGGTTGAATTTCAGCCACAGGCACTCCGTCAGCTCCAAAGCGTCCTCCAGGGTCATGCCCGCCCTGCGGCTGTTCTCGTAGTAGGGGTAAAGATACTGATCCATACGGCCGGGGGAGAAGGAGGAGGCGTTGCCCTCCATTTGAAGAATGACGTACAGGAACCATGTGGACTGCACGGCCTCATGGTAGGTCTCGGGCGGCTCCTGCGCCAGTTTGGTACAGATGACGGCTGTCTTGTTCAGGTTTTCTCTGCCCGTCTGCTCATACAGAGACCGGGCCAGAGCGGCGTACCGCTCCATGAAGCGGCAGGCACCCTCCATGGACAGGATCACGCTTTCATAGAAATTGCGCTTCTTTTCTTCGTTGGCGGTTTTCCGCAGCTCCCGGGCCTGCTTCAGAATGCCGCGGGGGCCCAGGGCCAACCACTTTTGGGTATTGGGGCAGATGTGTCCCTGAGAGTGGTCCTTCTGGTTAATTTTCACCACCTTGGCAATGGCGTCCACCTGAGGGCCTGTGGCCTGACGGACCTGATCCTCCAGGGAACGGCCCTTCCAGTAAGGCAGGATGTCCCGGCGGAACTCGTCAATATCCTCCTGACGGATCTGGAATTTGTCCTGCGGCCGGGTGGGCAGGGTCTCAAACTCCCGGTCCACCCAGGACGCCCCTGTCTCCGGAAAGACCACGCCGCCCCGGACACCGGCGGTGCGGTTGCCCACAATGCGCTCCTCCGGGTCGATGCGGATCCTGATTTCCTCCAGGGCGGCCTTCAGGGCCAGGGCACGCCGGATGCAGCGGGGCTGGCCCTCGGACGCCTGATAGCTTCTGGTGACAATGCTGGCCTGTTCAATGGTGGCGTAACGGGGTTCGGATACCATATTCTCCTTCAACAGCCGGATGCGTTCCGGACAGGGCAGGGCGGTGATCCTGCGGATCTGATCCATCTCCATATCAAATTACCTCCGTTTCTGGTGGGGACTCCCTGCGGGATGTCCGCCGGGGAGCTGAAATGCTTGCCTTGATTCTGTTTCTGATGATACCATACCGCCGCCCCGCTTCAAATCCACCGGACCACTCAAAAAGTACACAATACTGAACGGTTTCCATAAGCAAGACATAAACCGCTGGAGAAAGGCTGTACTGTAATGGAAAAATTAGAAAGATATTACGAGACGATCCGGGCAGGGCGGCCGGAGCTGAAGTTCTGCGAGCGTTTTGACGACGCCAGCTCCCTCTGGAACTTCACCCGCCACAGCCACCCATTTATCGAGCTGATGTATTTTACGGAGGGCCGGGGCGGCTTGGAGGTCTCCGGCCGCAAAATGTCCACTACTCTGTATGACACGGTGATCTATCCCGCCAACTGGACCCACCAGGAGGAGGCGGCCGCCGAACGGCGGCGGGAGATCATCTGCCTGTGGGTCTCCCTCCCGGAACTGGAGCTGGACGGGCCCATTCAGCTCCACGACCAGAACGGTGAGCTGTCCGCTCTGTTCCACGCCATTCACAGGGAATTCAAACGGGACCGGCCGGAACCGGTCATTCTGGAATACCGGATAAAGCTCCTGCTCACCACGATTCTCCGCAACCGGAGCGAATCCCAGGGTCAGGAGGGCGTTCTGACCTGCGTCCTGCAATACATCCATATGCACTGCGCGGAGCCAGTCACTCTGGACCGGCTGGCCGCTATGGAGCACATCAGCAAGTCCTATCTCTCCCGCCTGTTTAAGCAGCAGACCGGCCAGACGGTCATCTCCTACATCAACAGCCTGCGCATTGAAACAGCCAAACGCCTGCTCACCTCCACCCGGGCCAGCGTCAGCGAGATCGCCTATCAGGTGGGCTTCGAGTCCCCCAAGTATTTCTACCGGGTCTTCCGCACCCTCACGGGCCAGACCCCTTCCGCCTTTCGGAAACAGTACCGGAACGCCCGCGGATTTGAACCTTTACAGCATCCCCCGGTGGAGTGAACTTTGGTTATGATTGAGGGTTTTTCCCAGTGCCCGGCTCAAATCTTTCCCGACGGCAATTTTATCCAATGACATTGCTCATAGGGGGAGCATATCAGCTTTTTACGGCATACTCCCGGTTTTTTGACTCCGCTCTTGAAACTGCCCGGTATATATGGTATCATAATCTATCAATTGCGGAAAGGTCTTTTGCGGTCATGGAGAGAAAACGAGAATTAGATTATATGAATGCGGCGGCCTGTCTGCTGGTCATCCTGATTCATGTGCTGTCAACCGGAATCGTCAAACCGGGAAAATCCATCCTGAAAGCAGTCATCTACTTGCCTTGGAAATTTTCCGCTTTTGTAGTACCCTTGTTTATTTATACCGCTGCGGTCAAGGTGGCTCAGCGCTACGGCGGCCAGAAAATTACCGGAAAAATATATCTGAACTACTGCCTGAACCGCATCAAAAAAATCTATATCCCCTATGTCCTGTGGTGTGCTGTCTACTGCGCTTACCGGCTCCATGAAGGACAGGCCGTGGGGACAATTGGGGAGCTTTTTTGGGACGTTCTTATCGGAAAACTGTCCTCACAGTTCTATTTTGTTGTCATCATTATGCAGTTCTATCTCACTATGCCCCTATGGGTCCGTATGCTGGAGCGTGTACCGGCCATCCTGGGGATTGGGGTAAGCCTGTTCGTATCGCTGTGCATGGCTCCGGCCCCGACATTCCTCTCCTATTACAACATTGCATTTCCGTATAAAGACCGTTTCTTTCTGACTTACTGCATCTACTGGGCCGCCGGACTGTACGCCGGAAAGTATTATGACCGGCTCATACCGGTGCTGCGGGAACGCCGGACACTGCTGTACAGCGGTACGGCGGCGGCGGTCCACTGCGTGCTTTCCTATGTCATATACATCAATGAATTCTATGTCCCCGGACTCTCTGGCGTTGAGATTGTGGTGGATCTGCTGAGTATCCTCCTGCTGCACGCCGTCTGTCTGGGGCTGCGGCCCGGCTTTGTGACAACCACACTGCAAAAAATCTGCGGAGCTTCCTTTTCGGTCTATCTCAGCCACTGCCTGTTTTTGATGATGACAGAGTCGTATCTGTACAGCCACGGCGTTACACGGCTCTCCTGGACGCTGCCGGTTCGGGCGGCAGTGTGTTATACGGTCCCCTTCCTGCTGTATTGGGTCCTGTCCAAACTGCGCGGAGTTTTCAGACAGCGCAGAATATCAAAAACCTGAACAGCGTCTGAAAAATAGGGATATCACTGCCGTTGAGATTCCCCTGAAAACAGGTAAAAAGCCGCAATCAAACAGAGTATGTCACCATCCCAAAGAGGGGGGTGATGTACCCTGTTTATTTTATAGTTTTCATCAACTGTCCGCCGGCGGGTGGCGGCGCATGACGTCAACAAGACGGGTGAGGGCATCGATCTCCGCGTCGGACAGGCCGTCGGTATGAATGGCGGCGCTCTGGCGGGACGGAAAAACAAGGGCGTCCACGGAGAAATCCAACAGCTCCATCATCTGAAACAGGAGTGGAACGGAAGGTTTCCGCCGGGAGCCCTCAATATTTTTCAAGTGAATGGGGGTGATGTCCAGAAGCTCCGCCAAAGCCTCCTGCGTGATCCCTTTTCTGACCCGGGCGGCGCGAATGGCCGGTCCCAGCTGCTCTACGTTCATAAACTCTCAGCTCCCTTTGTCGTTATCTTAAAGATTGTGGTTATCTTACAGACAACAATGACACTTGCAAATTGCCTTAAAGAATACTATAATATATTCTTAAAGATAACCAAAGGAGCAGGAAACTATGCAGCTGTTTCTACTGACCGTCATTTTTACAGTATTAGCCATTGGCCTAATCATGCCCCGTCCACGCAGAGGACCGACGCCGGAACCGACGGAACCGGACCAGACCCCGATTGACTGGGAGGCGGCCGCGGCAGACATGACAGTGCTGCTGGACGCCCTGCGGGAGCTGATGCGGCACCCGCAGTTAGGCGGGCCCGGCTTTCTTATGGTGCAGTTCCCGCTGTCCGGACAGGGCACGGCGGAGGTATCCGCACAGTATCCCAATATCCGGGAGACGCTTTACAGAAAAATCGTCCGCAGAACGCCGGGGGAGGATTGGACTGCGGACGGTATCCCGGTGATTCTGCTGGAACGCCGCGCCGTTTTCACGCCGGAAAGCGGCGGCATGGTGCTGGTAACGGCGGAGGCTGTTCTGCCGGAAGCGCTGGACCGGCAGAGCCGTCAGACGGCGCTGGCGGAACTGTCGCGGATATTGGGTGAACGATACCCGGATATGACCGTGCGGGTCATCGGCGGAGACCTGCTGCTGACGCCTGTGCGGAAGGCGTAGGGGTGCAAAAAAGAACGGCGGCATTTTTTCAGCCGCCGTTCCTTTTTGTCATTATCCCATCTCTCCGGCCTGTATCGCACCGGCAAGCTCCTTTGCGTAGTAGGTAATCAGCATGTCCGCACCAGCCCGGAAAACGGACAAAGCCGTTTCGCACATCACGCGCCGTTCGTCGATGAGACCGGCGGCAGAGGCGGATTTTATCATAGCGTACTCCCCGGAGACGGAGTAGGCGCAGAGGGGATAGTTGAAATTGTCTGCACATTCCCGGATGATATCCAGATAGCTCAGCGCGGGCTTGACCATGATAATATCCGCGCCCTCCCGGATATCCAGCTTACATTCCCGCAGGGCTTCTTTTCGGTTATGGGGGTCCATTTGGTAACCGCGCCGGTCGCCGAAAGCGGGCGCGGAACCGGCCGCTGTGCGGAACGGTCCGTAAAAGGCGGAGGCGTATTTTGCGGAATACGCCATAATGGACGTTTGCTGGAACCCGTTTTGGTCCAGCGCGCCGCGGAGCGCCGCTACATGTCCGTCCATCATGTCCGACGGCGCAACCATGTCCGCACCGGCGGCGGCGTGGCTGAGGGCCGTCCTTGCCAACACCTCCAGCGTATCGTCATTGTCCACCTCATGGCCGTGAAGAATGCCGCAGTGGCCGTGGCTGGTGTACTCGCAGAGGCAGACGTCCGTGATGACGTTGAAATCGGGATAAGATGCCTTGATTGCCCGGACCGCCCTTTGAATAACCCCATTTTCATCATAGGCGGAACTGCCGCGGTCATCTTTGACTGCCGGAAGTCCGAACAAAATGCAGTGCCTGACGCCGTGGGCCAAGCAGCCGTCAACGACCTGATGAACGGCGTCTAAACCATAGTGATTCTGTCCGGGAAGACTGGCAATGGGCCGGACGCCTTGCAGCGTCTCGTCAAAAAAGATAGGGTAGATCAGGCTGTCCGGGGAGACGCGGGTCTCACGGCAAAGCCGGCGAATGGGGTCCGTGCGCCGCAGGCGGCGCGGGCGGTGAATCAGGTCCATAGCTTACTCCTCCTGTCTTGACAGCTCCGCCGCCAGTTCAACCAGAGCGTCAATAGTGGCGTGTTTTGCGATTTTCACGGGGATCTGGTGTTTTTTCGCCTCGGCGGCGGTCTGTTCCCCGATACATAGGCCGGTGATGCCACTGGCGCCGGGACCGGCGGCCGCAATAAAACCCTTGACCGTGGAGGCGGAGGTGAAGGTCACGTAGTCCAGACGGCGTTCCGCCAGAGCGTTTTTCAACTCGTCCGCCTGCGGACCGCCGCAGCGGGTGCGGTAAATATGGATGTCGTCAAAGGCAATTTTTTTCCGTTCAAGCTGCTCCGTCAGGGCCGCGGAACCCTCCTCCGCCCGCAGCAGCAGTACCTTTCCGTCAGACCGTTCCGCCAGCGCCGCGCCCAGATGAGCGGCGTCATAGATTTCCGGCACCAGATCCGCGGAAAGCCCGCAGTGCTCCAGCGCCTTTGCGGTGGCGCTGCCAATGGCGGCCAGACGCACGCCGTTCAGCGCCCGGGCGTCCTTTCCCATGCCGCGCAGGCATTTCCAGAATATTTCTACACCAGTGGGACTGGTAAACGCCAGCCACGCATAACGGCCCACATCCCGCAGGGCCGCTTCCATTGGCAGGCACGGTTCAATAGGCACTGTCTCAATGCAGGGGAATTCCCAGACATCCGCCCCCAAATCCCGCAGGCGGTCCGACAGCGTTCCGGCGCGGTTTTTGGGACGGGTTACCAGAATCCGTTTTCCATGCAGGGGCAGGCGGTCGAACCAGCACAGCAGCGGTCCCAGAGCGCAGACCTCCCCCACGATCAGCAGTGCCGGACTCCGGATTGCCATTTCTCCGGCCTTTTCCAGCAGCGTCCCTAGGGAGGCATCGCACCGCCGCTGAGTGGGCAGCGTCCCGTTTTCCACCATTGCGGCGGGGGTGTCAAAGGGCATTCCGGCGTCCGACAAGCCCTGTACGATTTTAGGGGCCGCCGATACGCTCATCAAAAACACCAGTGTCCCGCCGCCCTCCACAAGTGCCTTGTAGTTGATGTTGGGGTCCATGCCCCTGCGGGCGCGGCCTGTGATGATATGGAAAGAGGAACTGTGTTCCCGGTGGGTCACGGGGATGCCGCCGTAAGCCGCCGCCGCAATGGCGGACGTCACCCCCGGCACCACCTCGAACGCAATGCCACCCCGTGCCAGCGCCTCCAGCTCCTCGCCGCCGCGTCCGAACACGAACGGGTCGCCGCCCTTTAACCGAACCACGTTATGGCCCTCCCGGGCCTCCCGCAGCAGGATCTCATTGATCTGGTCCTGCGGGATCAGGTGCCGCGACGCCTCTTTCCCCACGTCAATGGCCTTCGCCGAATCCGGGATCAGCGCCCGCACCGCCGGACCTACAAGGCGGTCATAGACCACCACGTCCGCCTGTTCCAGAGCACGGCGTCCTTTTACGGTAAGGAGTCCCGGGTCGCCGGGACCGGCTCCCACTAACGTCACTTTTCCGGTCATGCCGCTTCCTCCTTCAATTTTTCCGCCAGCAAGGTTCCCAGGCTCTCCCCCTGCTCGGGAATGCCGCAGAGCAGGCCGCGGCTGATTTTGTTGTTTATGTCCACAAAAAGGCCGGAAATTTTCATGCTTTCCCCCTCAATCACCGCATGGGCCGCCACGGGAGAGGAACAGCCGCCGTCCAGGGCGCGGATAAAGGCCCGTTCGGCGCGGGCGCACAGCTCCGCGTCCCGGTCCCGGACGCAGTCTAAAAACGATGTGTCCATGTCCCTGCGGCACTGTACCGCCAGAATCCCCTGCCCGGCGGCGGGGAGCATCTCCTGTAATGTAAAATAGCGGTGGATACGGCCCTCCAGGCCCAGACGCCGCAGGCCCGCTGCCGCAAGCACCAACGCGCCGAATTCCCCGTTATCCAGCTCTTCCAGCCGGGTCAGCACGTTGCCGCGGACGGGGATTGTTGGGACACCCGGAAACAGCGCCTCCAATTGCAGGCGCCGCCGCAGGCTGGAACAGCCGATAGGTCCGTCTAAACGGTCCTTCCCCGCAGGCAGCACTAAGGCGTCCCGGGGGTCCTCCCGGCGGGTGAACGCGCATAGCGGCAAATCCGCCGGGATATCCGCCGGTAAATCCTTGCAGCTGTGTACCGCCAGGTCCGCCCGTCCTTCCCGCAGGGCGGCGTCCAGTTCCCGCACAAACAGGCCCTTGCCGCCGATCTTGTCCAGGGGGCGGTCCAGAATGCGGTCGCCGGTGGTTTTCAGGGTCAGCAGTTCCGGTTCGATGTCCGGATGTGCGCCGGAAATGGCGTCCATTACGAGCTGCGACTGGATGACTGCCAGCCTGCTGGCCCGGCTTCCGATAATCAGTTTCATTTGTATTCCCCCAGTAGTTCACGGATCTGCCGGGCAGCGGCGGCGGTGCGCCGGTGGTCGGAACCGTCCCCGGCCACTCCGGCGGTTATGCCGCCGCCCTCACAGACGGCGGGAAAGAAAAAATCGCATTCCGCCGGGCAGTCCGAGCGGTTGAACAGCACGCCCCGTTCCCGCGCCTCACGGCCTGCCGCGGCATTGGTTTCCGGGTCATTGGCGGCGGCCAGCGCCAGAAACGCACCGGCAAAATCCCCGTACTGATACTTCCGCGGGATATGCCGGACGCCCTCCAGAGGCCGCGCCAGCACCGGAGAAACAATTGTCACCGCCGCGCCGAACCGTGTCAGGACCTCCGCCCGCCGCAGGCCCACCGTTCCGCCTCCAATGATGACGGCGGAACGGCCTGTCAGATCCAGAAAAAGCGGGAAGCGTTTATTGCCCATGCTGTCCCTCCGTCTGAACGGCGGCGGCTGTCACATACAGCGCGTCCTTTCCGGCGGGGTGGCGGCGTTTGTTCACCACCAGCACCGCAGATGCCGCAGCGACTAAAATCATACTCAGCGCCTGACTGACCCGCACCGGCTGTCCGAACAGCGTCAGGCCGAACAGATAGAGGCTGTCGGTGCGCATCCCCTCGATCCAGGTGCGGCCAACGCCGTACCAGATAAAATAAAAGCAGGCGTTTTCTCCGTCGAAGGTCCGTATGCGGGAGATCAGGAAAAAAATCAGCAGAAATCCAATGATGTTCCAGAGGCTTTCATAGAAGAAGGTGGGGTGGACCTCTACATATTCCGAGGCCGACGTCCACAGCCGCATCCGCCACGGGACCGTGGTCTCGCCGCCGAAAGCCTCCCGGTTGACGAAGTTGCCCCAGCGGCCTACGGCCTGTCCGATGAGCAGCCCCATGACCCCCAGATCCGCGAACGCGCCAAAGGGAATATTTTTCTTTTTGCAGAAGGTCCGCAGAACGATATACGACATAATGATCGTGCCGTAGATCGCCAGCCCGCCGTCCCATATGGCAATCATTTTCCCCCAGTTCAGACTGCCGTCCGGGTTCCGGTACAGGTCCAGATAAAACAGGACGTAGTAGATTCTGGAGCCCAGAATGCACAGCGGAATCTGCCAGATAATCATATCATACACATTGTCGCTGGTGAGGCCGTAGTCCTTTGACCGCCAGGCGCAGAACAGCACCGCCAAAATCAGGCCCGCGCAGATGATGATGCCATACCAATAGATCCCGTTTCCGAAATGGACCGCCACGCGGGAGGGGTTTACGGACCAGTCCCCAAACAGGCCGGGAAAGCTGACCGGCATATCGCTCCTAACGTTCATCCCGCCAGTCCTCCCTACACAGGCTCGATAATGGACAAGGCGGCCCGCTCTTCCGTTACGGTCTCCCGCAGGAAGGCTTCAACGTCCGCCTTTGTCACGGTCTCGAAAATCTCCGGGAAACGGAAATAGTCAAAATTCCGGAAATGCCCTTCCGACATGCTGATTGCAATGTTATCAAAGGTGTTGAGGCTGCGGATCATGCGCCCGTATGCCGCGCGCTGAATCTGCCGGAAGAAATTTTCGTCTACGCCCTCTTCTCCCAGACGCCGCGCTTCCGCCAGCAGCTCGTCCACCACCCGGGCGGGGTCCTTCACGTCGCCGCCTACATAGAGATAGGCCGCGCCGGGGAGGGAATCGACGTTGCCGCCCAGACTGGCGTTGATAACGCCCTCCGAATACAGCCGGGTATACAGCGGGCTGGACCCGCCGAACAGCGCGTCGCAGGCCAGATCCCCCAGAATGCCCTGCCGGAGATAACCGTCCCCGCTCTCCGCGGGAACGAACTTGCAGCCCAACAGGAACATGGGCATGGAGACCTCCATTTTCCGGTGAAACTCCCGCCGCACCGGTGACATGCTCTCCGTGCGGCCATAGTCCCGGGGAATCGCCGGGCCGCTCTCCCGGGGCAGAATCTCCTCCGCGATTGCCGCGATTTTATCCGGGTCCACGTTGCCCACGCACACCAGCGTCATATTTCCGGGGGTATAAAACGCGCGGTGGCAGTCGTAGAGGGTCTGGGGCGTAATCTGACGGATACTGTCCACGGTCCCGGCAATGGGAATGCGGACCGGACTGTCCTGATACAGACACTCCATCAGGTTTGCATAGATCCGCCACTCCGGGTCGTCCTCAATCATGCGGATCTCCTGAGCAATGATCCCCTGCTCCTTTTTCACGCTCTCCTCCGTAAAGTAGGGCACGGACACAAAGCTCAGCAGCAGGCGGAGATTGTCATAGAAATGCTCTGTACACTCCACATGGTAGGCGGTCATGGCGTTGCTGGTGAAAGCGTTGTCCACCGCGCCGTTTTTGGCGAACTCCTGAAGAACGTTGCCCTCCTCCGTGTCAAACATCTTGTGCTCCAGATAGTGGGCGATACCGGCGGGGGTGTCCAGCCATTGGCCGTTCAGCTCAAAACGCATATCCATTCCGCCGTATCTGACGGCGAAAAAGGCGTAGCTCTTGACGTGGAGCGGTTTCGACACCACCACCAGCTCCAGGCCGTTGTCCAGACGCTGGCGGTAAATGTTTTCTCCCACACGGGGATATTCGATTGCAGTCATGTTTATGCCTCCTTCCCTTTGAGGAAATAGATCGTATCCGGCCGGACCGCCTGTGCCGCCGCAATCACGCGCTCCGGCGTCACGGCCTCAATGGCCGCGGCCATCTCCTGCGGGGTTTCCGTACTGCCCGCTGCGGCCTGCGAGATGATGAAATCCTCCTGAGCCGTCGGGGAATCGTCAATGGTGCGCAGGTCGTTGCGGAGGGCGCTTTTCGCGCCGGTGAACTCCCAGTCCTCCCACTCGCCGCGCCGCAGCGCGTCCAGCTGGGCCATGATCTCCTCCACCGCGGGGTCATAGTTTTTCGGCGCGATGCCGGAGGAGACCAGCACGACTCCTTTGCGGCGGTCGTAGCTGCTGCCCGCGTAGTAGCAGAGGGACAGCTTTTCCCGCACGTTGAGGAAAAGTTTGGAGTTGCTGCCGCCGCCGTACATGGTGTTCATCATAATGGACGCCGGGACATCCTCGCTGCTGGAGCGGAAGCCGATGCAGAGTTTTCCCTGCGTCACGTCCATTTCCTCTGTCACGAGACGGTACTTTTCCGGCGCGGGACGCCGGGTAGTGACAGCCGGTTCCAGCCGTCCCCCCCGGGGCAGGCCGGCCAGGGCCTTCCGAAAGGCGTCAAACATCTTTTCCTCCGGTGCGGACCCGCAGTAGAACAGCTCCAGACGGGCCTGCGGCAGAATGGAACGGTAGTGGCCGTCCAGCATTTCCGTTGTAATGGCCTCCGCCGTCTCCACGGACCCCGCCCGGCTCACGCCGTATGGCTCGTCCCGGAACATCTCCTCCCGCAGACGCTGTGCGGCATACGCCCGCTTGTCGTTGATGATGCTGCGGATCACGTCAACGAGATTTTCCCGCTCGTTGTTCACGAACAGGGGATTCAGCCGTCCGTCCACAAGGGACGGGTCGCAGAGGATCTCGCCCATCAGCCGGGCCATGGGCTCCAGCAGGCTTTCGCCGGTGGGCACATACCGGTCGTCGATGCAGCTGGCACCAAAGCCGAAGATCTGGTTTTCGCCGGACCGCCGGACAGACGCCCCTATCCGTGCCCCGTAGAGCAGGTCCAGCTCACGCCCCAGCGCCTGAAGATTCGGGCAGCGGGCTGTGCCGCGGCTGAGCACGTTCACCAGCAGCGCGTTCAGCGAGGCGGTCTCTCTGGACAGCGGGACGGTCATCTGCGCACTGAAAAAGCCTGTTTTGTGTTTCTCAGCAGGCACGCAGGTCAGGAATACATTATCGGTTAGCAGTTGTCGCGTCATATGACGGTTTCTCCTTCTCTAGTCAAATCTCTCCTAGTATATACCATTTCCTCCGCACTTTCCATACCTGAGACGGTTTTATTGAGAAAAATTTTTCTCCCGTTTCGGCGCGCCCTTTTTTCCGCCCGCCTTTTGGGCCGTATCCGGAAAAAAATGTGCAATATGCTTGTTGACATTCCATTTTTTCGGTGCTATGATTGGGTACTGTGAGGCCGCAGTCCTTTCCTGAAAGGGCTGGCCTCTCCTTATATTTTTTCAGAAAGGAGTTGTTTCCTGCTGTGGATAAGAAAAAACGCAGCGCTGCTATCGGTTTCGGCGCGGCGGCGGCAGTATTTCTGGCCGGCGCGCTCCTGACCGGAGGGGGAGGCGGGGAACATGAGCCCATTCAGGAGGTCATGCAGGACGCCGTGCTCCATGAATCCGCCCGCGTGAGCCTGTTCGGAATCCGGGACGTCAATCCGGGGCTGATCTCCGCCTTTACCGTCTCTGGTATTTTGATACTCTTTGCCGCCGCGGTCCGAATCCTTGCGGTCCCCAAGTTCCGGTACAAACCCGGTAAATTCCAAATGCTTCTGGAGCAGGCGGTGGGGCTGTTTGACGGCCTGGCAAAATCCAACAGCCCCCACCGGAACAGGTTCCTGGGCGCGTATGTCTTTACCGCCGGCGTATATATCTTCGTCGGAACGCTGTTCGAGCTGTTCGGCTTGCAGGCCGTGACGGTCACGGGACACTCGATTTCCCTGCCCGCCCCGCTGTCCGACATCAACGGCGCCATTGCGCTGGGCGTGTTCAGCTACTGCGTCATTCTCTCGGGCGGCATCGCCGGAAACGGACTGCGGGGCGTGGGCGCGACGCTGAAGGATTTTTCCCTGCCGGTCTCCATGAGCTTCCGTATGTTCGGCGCGCTGCTCTCCGGCGCACTGGTGACAGAGCTTGTGTA
>CAMWSZ010000012.1 GCA_947177005.1 uncultured Clostridia bacterium
CAAGTCGCTCGGGTACGACTCCCGTACTTTTTCTTCCATGTCTTTATTTTAACACACTCTTATCCCTTTGTGAATACAGTTTCTTATTCCCGAAAGGAGTAATTGACATGTGCGACAGATACAGCTTAGCGCCTGATGAGTCCAGGGAAATCGCTCAAATTGTGGCGGAGGTACAGTCCTGGTTTGGGACTGCCAGTATTCATACTGGAGAGATCTTTCCCACCAATGTCGTCCCCATCCTGTTGAGAGAGGAGCAAAAAATACCCCCCAAGCCTATGACTTGGGGCTTTCACAGTTTCAAGGGCAAGGGGGTCATCATAAACGCGCGCGGTGAGACGGCACTGGATAAACCGATGTTTCGCCGGTCTTTGCTGGAGCGGCGATGTGTGGTACCCACAACCGGCTATTATGAATGGGACCGCAAAAAGACGAAGTACCGATTCCGGCTGCCAAGGAGGAACAGGCTTTATCTGGCAGGTCTATGGAATGTTTTTCAGGGTGAGGAGCGATTTGTGATCCTGACCACCGCTCCCAATGACAGCATCATCAATGTCCATGACCGGATGCCAGTCTTGCTTGCGGATGATGAGGTGACACCTTGGCTGTAAGATACTGGAATGGCATCTGCAAAACTAACTGCCCTTCAGCCCGCTCTGGAGCATACCGCAGTCTGAGTTACCTGATTTCACAGGCCGATCTTCCAATCTATGCCCTGACCGCAGTTAGAACTCCCGCTCTATTTTCTGCGGTTTTGAGCGGTAATTTTCTTTTTTCAGCACTTTTTGCCTGATATAGCGCAGCGTCTCCTTCTCTCCGTCATCCCGCAGCATTAGCAGCAGTTTTTCCAGCAGCGCGGCGGTGTCCGGATGAATGAGGTAATGGTCCTTTGATTTTGCGTAGTACTCCCAGGGCGCGGCGTCGGTATATTTGTCCCCCAGATAGGTCTGGCTGGCCGCCACCCGGTCGCAGAACATCTCCGCAACATACTCCACTGGCATTTTCATCCCGCTCATGGCAAAGCCCTGCTTCGGGTCGTAGTCGATCCAGTATTCCAGATGATGTTTATTGCGGCCCTTGTGGTGGAGCCACGCGGAGGAAACGCCTGTTGCCAGACGTTCCGCCTCGTTGGGGCTGTGGTCGCCCTGATAGTATTTTGCGCCTACCGGGAACTCCCGCGGACCGTATTTGCTGAGATCATGGAGCAGGCCCTGCTGGTACAGTCCTACACGGAAGCAGTATTTCATTACCCGCATTTTATGGGCGGTAATGGTTTTCAGATGTCCCCGCCAGTTTCCCATACCGCGCCTCCTTACAGCAAGAGTTCTTCCAGCTCTTCGATCAGCCCGCCGAACTGCTCCAGCGCGTCCTCCACCGGCTTGGGCGTGCTCAGATCCACCCCGGCGGTCCGCAGCAGCGACAGTGGGTCCGCAGAGCAGCCGCCCTTCAGGAACGCCAGATAGTCCCGCACCGCCTCTTCGCCGTCCTTCAGGATGCGTTTGGAGAGGGCCATTGCGGCGGAAAAACCGGTTGCATACTGATAGACATAGAATCTCTGATAAAAATGGGGAATTCGGGACCACTCCACGGCAATTTCCAAGTCTGCCGGACCGGAACCCACCAGTTCCCCATAGTAGAGCTGGTTCAGTTTATAGTAGATCTCACAGAATTTTTGGGCGTTCAGGGTTTCACCGGCCTCCGCCAGGCGGTGGGTCTCCAGCTCGAACTCCGCGAACATGGTCTGCCGGTAGAGGGTGGTTCGGAACTGCTCCAGGAAATAGTTGATGAGGACGGCGCGTTTGCGTTTATCCGTGGTGTTTTGCAGCAGGTGGTGCATCAGTAACGCCTCGTTGCAGGTGGACGCCACCTCCGCCACGAACAGCACATAGCTGGAATAGACCGGGGGCTGATATTTGTTGCTGAGATAGGAGTGCATGGCGTGACCCAGCTCATGGGCCAGCGTAAACTCGCTTTTAAGGTCGTCGGTATAGTTCAGCAGGATATACGGATGCACACGGGTGCCGCAGCAGTAGCCGCCGGAACGCTTTCCGGTATTTTCATAGACATCCATCCACCGCTGCCGGAAGCTCTCTGCCGCCACCCTGCTGTAATCCTCTCCCAGCGCCTGCACGGACGCCAGGATCTCATCCCGGGCCCGTTCAAAGGAGATGACCTCGCTGGTCTCGCCCGGAACAATAGGCGCGTAAATATCATACATATGCAGCCGGTCCACGCCCAGCAACTTTTTCCGCAGCTCCATATAGCGGTACATTTTATTCAGATTTTTGTGTACCGCTTCAATCAGGCTGTGGTACACGCTCTCCGGCACCTCCACCGGATGCAGGGAGGCGGCCAGCACGCCGGGATATTTTCTGGCCTTGGCAAAAAACAGGCTCTTGCGGATCTCAGCGTTCAGCGCGGCTGCCAGGGTATTGCGGAAGCTGCCGTAGACGCCGTAAAATTTGATAAACGCATCCTTGCGGAGGGCGCGGTCCGTACTCTCCATAAGGGAGATATAGGTGCCGTTTGTGAGGGTATGCTCGTTGCCCTCACTGTCCAGAGCCGGGGGAAATTTCATGTCAGCATCAGTAAAGGAATGAAAAATATCGCTAGGACCGCGGCTGATCTCTCCTACTCCGGCCAGCAGAGTCTCCTCGCTTTGGGACAAAATGTGCTCCCGTTCCAGACGGGCTTTTGTCAGGAAACGGCGGTATTTTTCCAATGCCGGCAGCTGGGTATAGAAGCCGTTGAGGGTTTCTTCCGGAATCGCGGTCAGCTCCGGGCCCTCGAAGGCCGACGCACTGTCCAGCCGTACCAGCAGACTGACGCACCGTCCATGCATGGACTGATGCTCCGGGTGGGCGGTATCCTCGTCGAGGCGCAGGAGGGCGTAGACATAGAGGGGTTCGATCTGGAGGTTCAGGTTTTCGCTGAAGGTCAGGTAGTCCAGCAGCGATTGCGCCGATTCGCCGAGACGGCCCTGCCAGGCGGCAGCTTTTTCCGGCAGGTCCCGGCACGCCTGAAACGCCTCCTCCCAGGCCGCGTCGGAGGGGAACAGATCCTCAATGCTCCAACAGGCGGCGGGGTTTTGGTCCTTACGGTCTGGAATAATTTTATTAATTGCCATACTCTGTCTCCTAGTTGCAATTTGTCCGCCCGCCCGCGGAACAGGCCGGCGGTTTAGATTTCCCGCTTTGCTGTTATTATATCATGATTTTTCCAAAAGGACAAGGCAGTACCGGCAGGCAAAAAGACAGACGGCATAAAAATTTTCTCTGCGGTTTTAGCGGCGCTGATTTGGAGAAAGGATATGTATGCCAGATTTTCAGCGGCCGGAAGCATCCGTCCCGGGACAAGCTGATTGCGCTGGCTTTTGGCCTGCGTCTGAACGCAATGGAGACGCAGCGATTGCTGAAAGTTGGTGGATACAGTGAACTGTATGGAAGAATTGCCCGGGACGCTCTGATTCTAATTGACATTCTGCGTGGGCTGGATATTGTGCAGACCAATCTTGATTTAGAGAATCACGGTTTCCCCGCCCTGAAGACATCCGTTTAACAGAAAAAGAGGCCGTAAAAACAGCCTCTTTCCGGGATAACTCATCTTCATAACTGAAAAAACCGGCGTCCGCCCCAGTCTTGGGCGAACGCCGCTATTTTTTTGCCGGTCAGCGCTGGACACGGCCGGAGCTGTCGCCGCCAGCCAGCTTTTCCACCTCGGCAATGGTGGCAAAGTTATAGTCGCCCTCAATGGAATGCTTGAGCGCGGAGGCCGCCACCGCGAACTCCACCGCATCCTGTGTGGATTTGCCGCTGAGCAGGGCGTAGATCAGGCCGCCGCCGAAGCTGTCGCCGCCGCCGATCCGGTCGATGATGTGCAGGTGGTACAGCTTGGAGAAGCAGTACTCTTTTCCGTCGTACAGCATGGCGGACCAGTCGTTGTCGAAGGCGCTCTTGCTTTCGCGGAGGGTAATAGCCACCTTCTCAAAGCCGAATTTATCCGCCAACTGCTTTGCAACCGATTTATAGCCCTCTTTGTTCAGTTCACCGGCGGTGATATCAGTGGCCTCGGCCTCAATGCCGAACACATCCTTTGCGTCCTCCTCATTGGAGATGCACACGTCCACATACTGGCACAAACCGGTCATCGCCTCCCGGGCCTGCTCACGGGTCCAGAGCTTGCCGCGGTAATTGAGGTCGCAGGAGATTTTGATATTCCGGGCTTTTGCGGCCTTGCAGGCATTCCGGCAGATCTCGACCAGATTAGGACCTAATGCCGGGGTAATGCCGGTGAAGTGGAACCAATCAACGCCCTCAAAAATTTTATCCCAGTCGAAATCAGAGGCGGCGGCTTCCTGAATCGCGGAGTGGGCGCGGTCGTAGATGCACACGCTGGGCCGTTGGGACGCACCTTTCTCGTTAAAGTAGATGCCGACGCGGTCCCCGCCCCGGACGATCCTGCTGGTATCGACGCCGTAGCGGCGCAGGGAGTTGACGGCGCACTGTCCAATAGCGTGGGCTGGGAGCTTTGTCACAAAGGCCGCGTCCATGCCGTAGTTGGCCAGGGAGACCGCCACATTGGCCTCGCCGCCGCCGAAGGTGAATTCCAAATGGTCCGCCTGTACAAAACGCTCGTAGTTATAGGGCTGGAGGCGAATCATCAATTCGCCGAAGGTAACGATCTTAGGCATTTTTTCTGGCCTCCTTAATGATTTCCACCGATTTTTTACACAGCCCTGTAATCTCGTCCCACTTCTGATTGTCGATCAGATCCGCGGTAACCATATAGGATCCGCCGCAGGCCGCGATGACAGGAGCACAGATGTATTCCGCCAGATTTTTCAGGGAGATTCCGCCGGTAGGCATGACCTTGAACTGGGGAAAGGGTGCGCTCATGGCCTTGATTTTTGCCAGCCCGCCGGACTGTTCAGCGGGGAAGAATTTAATCAGTTCCAGACCGTATTTCAGCGCCGCATGGTAATCGGTGGGGGTCGTGCAGCCGGGGAAAACCGGAATATTTTTCGACTGGGCATAGGCCACCAGTTCCGGGTCAAAGCCGGGCGTGACAATAAACTGTCCGCCTGCGGCGAGGGCGGCGTCGATATGGGCGGTGGTGGTGACGGTGCCCGCGCCAACGATCATTTCAGGGCAGGCTTCTTTCATTAGACGGATTGCGGTGTCCGCACCGGCAGCGCGGAACGTCACTTCGGCAACCGGTACGCCTCCGGCGCACAGTGCTCTGGCAAGGGGTGCGGCATCGCGTTCGGGGTGGTTCAGTTTGATGACAGGGACAATACCGATGTCGGAAATAGCCTGATTCATTGCGTTCATAGGGTGGACGCCTCCTTTATTATTTACTGGCATAGCCGCCGTCTACGGGGATGACCGCGCCGTTGAGATAGTCGGAGGCGTGGCTGGACAGGAAAATGCAGGTGCCCTTCATATCCTCCCCGTGCGCACCGCCCCAGCGGTGGGCGGGGATACGGTCGGTGATCTCTTTATAGCGTGGGTTGGCCGGGTCCAGCAGGGCGGTATTCATTTCGGTAGCCATATAGCCGGGGGCAATGGCGTTGACATTGATGCCCCGTCCGGCCCACTCGTTGCACAGGGCCTTTGTCAGCAGGGCGATGCCGCCTTTCGCTGACGCATACGCCGGAATCGTAAAGCCGCCAAAAAAGGACTGCATGGAGGCAATATTGATGATTTTTCCGTAACCCTCCTTCAGCATTTCGCGTCCGGCAAGCTGGCACAGTTCAAAGGGGGCGGTGAGGTTGATTTCCAGCACGGCGTCCCAGTCGGACATGGGGAATTCCTCGCTGGGGTGGCGGCGCTGGATACCGGCGCAGTTGACCAGAATGTCAATTTTGCCGCCCAGCAGCTCCAGGGATTTCTGAAAGCCGTTGTTCAGGCTCTCACGGTTCCCCAGGTCCGCCGCGACGCCCTGACACTGAAATCCCCGGCCGCGGAACTCCTCCGCTACTTCATACACCTTCTCTGAGGTCCCCCAGATGACCACCTCCGCACCGGCTTCCATCAGGCCCTCGGCCATGCCGTAGCCCAACCCTCTTGTCGCGCCGGTGACAAGAGCTTTTCTGCCCTGAATATCAAATAAATCCAGCATATTTTAACCCTCCGTGTGGAACAGTCCCACCACTTTCAGATAGTCGCCCGGATGCTCGGACAGCTCACTGAGCATATGGGGCAGTTCGGTGTACGGGACAACTTTGGAAATGATTTTTTCGGCGGGGACCCGTCCGGAATGAATCAGCTCGATTGCCTCCTCAAATTCCCCCGCGCCGTTCCGGGAACCGCGAATCTGCAATTCTTTTTTTGTAATGAGATTGGTGGGCAGCGTGATTTCGTGCTTGGGCCAGCCGGTAAGGGCGATACGCCCCGTATAGGCGGCGTAGTCAATGGTACTGCGCACGCCTGCGTCGGAGCCGGACGCCTCCATGCAGCACTCCGCGCCCCGGCCTTTTGTGATTTCCCTCACCCGTTCGACTGCGTTTTCCTTTGCGGGGTTGACGGTATAGGGGATGCCGAAGGAACGCGCCAGCTCCAGGCGTTCCTCCACGACGTCAGCAATGATCGGGACCGCGTCATACGCCAGTGCCCCCATTCCGGCCAGCAGCCCAATGGCTCCCGCGCCGATGATGACGATATGCTCCCCCGCTTTCAGCTGACAGGTGTGCAGGCCGTGCATACTGATGACCAGCGGTTCCGCCAGGGGGATGCGCTCCCAAGGCATGTCCTTCGGGACCTTGCGCAGCATGTGAACGGGATGCGAGAAATATTCGCACATTGAGCCGTCGCAGTGGACCCCCAGGCATTGGAGGGTCTCACAGCAATTAGTTTTCCCTTGTGAGCAGGGGTAGCAGTTTCCGCAGTAGAGATAGGGGTCCAGCACCACGCGGTCGCCTTTTTTAATGCCGTATTGGTTGTTTTCATCCACTTCCTCCACAATACCGGCGGTTTCGTGGCCGATAACAATGGGATAGGATGAGACATTAACGTTTGTGCCCCGGTAGGTGGAGACGTCCGTGCCGCAGATACTGGCCGCCATGACTTTTATCAGGGCATAGCCCTCTTTGACCTCGGGACGGGGCAGTTCTACTACAGCGGCGCTGCCGGTCCCCTGTACTTGTATCCCTTTCATCATTTTTCCTCCTGTCAACTGTCGTACTCCAGATACGCGCCCTTCATCGGGGATGCCGCAAGATCAGAGAACAGCCGCAGCGTGCCGCGTTTATATTTGACGGGCTTTGGCTGCCAATGCTTTTTGCGTTCGGCCAGAATGGCGTCCATTTCCTCAGGGGTTTTGCGTTCGCCCTTTACGCCGACTATCGCAAGAATACGTTCTTTGACATCCAACTGAATGAGGTCTCCTTCCTCCACCAGGGCAATAGGACCGCCTGCCTGTGCTTCCGGGCTGCAATGTCCGATGACAGGGCCGGTGGACGCGCCGGAGAAACGGCCGTCGGTAATCAGAGCGATGCTCTTGCCCAGCTCCTTATCAGAGGAAATGGCCTCGGAGGTATAGAACATTTCCGGCATTCCCGAACCCTTTGGGCCTTCGTAGCGAATAAATACGGCGTCGCCGGGCTTGACGCGGTGGTGCAGGACGGCGTCGATGCACTCCTCCTCGCTGTCAAAGGGGCGGGCGTTCAGGACGGCGGAGAACATCTCTTTGGGGCAGGCGGTATGCTTGATGACCGCGCCCTCGGGGGCCAGATTGCCCTTGAGAATGGCAATGGAGCCGTCCGTACCAATGGCCTGATCGTAGGGACGAATGATGTCCGCACGGGTCAGGTTCAGGTTATATTTTTTGTTGGCCTCATCCAGCCATTTCTGGCAGCGCTCATAAAAACCGTTGTGTTTCAGCTCCTCCAGATTTTCGCCCAGCGTTTTGCCGGTGACGGTCATGACGTCCAGATGCAGAACGCTCTTAATTTCCTCCATGACGGCGGGCACGCCTCCGGCATAGTAGAAGAACTCGGCGGGCCAGCGTCCGGCGGGACGAATGTCCAGCAGATAATGTGCGCCGCGGTGGAGGCGGTCGAAGGTGTCGCCGGTGATCTCAATGCCGAACTCATGGGCAAGGGCGGGGATATGCAGCAGGCAGTTGGTGGAGCCGGAAATGGCGGCGTGGACCATGATTGCGTTCTCAAAGCTTTTCAGCGTAACGATATCGCTGGGCCGCATATTCTCCGAATAGGCCAGTTTAACGGCCAGCTTTCCGGCGTTTCTGGCATACTCCAGCAGGTCGGGACTGGTGGCGGGAAGGAGTGCGCTGCCGGGGAGAGACAGTCCCAGAGCCTCCGCCATGATCTGCATGGTGGAGGCGGTGCCGATAAAGGAGCACGCGCCGCAGCTGGGACAGGCGTTGCATTTGGCCCAATTGAGCTTTTCCTCGTCGATCTCGCCCCGCTCGAATTTAGCGGAGTACATGCCTAATTGCTCCAGGGTGAGCAGGTCCGGACCGGCCGCCATTGTGCCGCCGGTGACAACCACTGCCGGAATATTGACCCGGGCAAGGCCCATGAGATTTCCGGGCATACCCTTGTCACAGCTGGCAAGGTAGATTCCCGCGTCGAAGGGGGTGGCGTTGGCCTGAATTTCGATGATATTGGCAATCATTTCCCGGCTGGCGAGGGAAAAATTGATGCCGTCGGTGCCTTGGCTCTCACCGTCGCACATATCGGTACAGAAGTAGCGGGCGCCGTGTCCGCCGGCCTCTGCGACGCCCTCCCGTGCGGCCTCCACCAGCTTGTCCAGGTGTCCGGAACCGGGGTGGCTGTCGCCAAAGGTGCTCTCAATAAAAATCTGCGGCTTTGACAGGTCCTCCGGTTTCCAGCCGGTTCCCAGCCGGAGGGGGTCCAGCTCAGGCGCGAGGCGGCGCATTTTTTGACTGGTCAGCATAAGCAATTACTCTCCTATCATATGGATTTGTGAAAAGCGGCGTAAACGATGTGGGAGCATCGGATTTCTCATGGGTTCATCTTAACATGCGACGTCATACATTACAAGACGCAATCTTCCACAATTTTCCGAGCCGTTTTTTGTATAAAACAGAAACAGCCGGGCAAAAATAAAAAGCATTGCCGTTGTTTTTCACAATTATTGCAAAGCATAGTTGTCCAAATATACAAAATTCAAAGTGTTATACAGGTTTTAATTGACATACGACGTGCGACGTGGTATGTTTAAGACTGTGAAAAGCAGGGCGCGCTGTTTGGGAGCAGCAATCCTTTGCTCCGTTGTTTTGAAAACGGAACGGTCAAATCATTGTGTTATCTTTAGGAGGTTATTCTATGCTGTTACTCGTCTTTTTAATCTCAATTGCCGTGTTGCTGCTCTGTATTATCAAGGTAAAATTAAACGCCTTTGTAGCGCTGCTGGTCTGCGCCTACGGCACCGGCATTCTGGCCCTGGCTACCTACGCCGGCGGCGCGGCCCCAGAGGGGTTTTCGTCCATTGCCGACGTCACCGCCTGCGTCACCAGCAACTTCGGTTCCACCCTCGGCTCCATTGGTATCGTCACCGGCCTGGGCGTCATGCTGGGCATGTTCATGTACGAGTCCGGCGGCATTGACAACATTGTTGATAAAGTGCTGAAAGCCGTAGGGCCCAAGCGTTCCCAATATGCGGTTTCGGTGGCGGGCTTCATCACCGGCATCCCCGTCTTCGGCGACGTGGTGTATATCATGTTCGCTCCTATGCTCCGCGTGCTCTCCCGCAAAACCGGCTACTCTATGGCCGCTTACGGCTGCGCGATTTCCGTGGCGACCACCTGCACCTTCGCGCTGGTGCTGCCCACCGCGCCGCCGCTGGCCGTGGCTGCCGCAATGGACGTTAACGTGGGCATTTTCTTCTTCTACGCTTTGATCTCCGCATTTGTGGGTATGTTTGTGGGCGGCATTATTTACGGCGGCATTGTCAACAAGCAGGACAAAAAGGCCGGTAAAACATGGGATTTTTCGGATCTTGACTCCGAACTGACCGAAAACGCTGCAAAGGCTTCCACCAAGCCCAAGATGGGCGCGATGATGGCCATGTCCATTCTGCTGGTTCCCATTATTCTGATTCTGCTGGGTTCCTTCTCCGCCTTCCTGCTGCCCGCCGACAGCGGTGTGCTGAAAATTCTGGCGTTCCTGGGCGACAAGAACGTGGCAATGACCATTGGCGTACTGTACGGCGCATTTGTTGCCCGTCCCCACCTGAACCGCTCCATTACCGAAATCATGACCGAGGGCGCGGACAAGGTTGGTCTGATTCTCCTCATCACCGGCGCAGGCGGCGCTTACGGCGGTGTACTGAAGGCCTGCGGTATTGCGAACGTCATTACTGACGGCCTTCAGGGCTTCCATATGCCCATTCTGGTCATGTGCTTTGTGATTGCACAGGTGCTGCGCATCGCCACCGGCTCCACCACCGTGGCCCTGACCACTACTGCGGCGATTGTTTCCGGTGCTGCGGCCGCCTCCGGCGTGTCCCCGATTCTGTGCGCCATTGCGGTATGCGCGGGCGGCATCGGCCTGTCCCTCCCCAACGACTCCGGATTCTGGGCAATCTCCCGTTTCTTCCACCTCAACGAGATTGACACCATTCGCGGCTGGACCCTCGGCGGGTTTGTAGCCGGTCTGTCGATCCTGCTGTTCGCCTGTATTCTGAGTCTGTTCCAGGGATTTTTACCGGGTTTGATTTAACTTAATTGGTTTTATTTGGAGTCCGTCTGCTGCCTGAGAGGGGGCAGGCGGACTTTTTATTCTCTCACATACCTGTCATACGCTCTCCGCCACCCTGCAAATTCCGGATTTCCGTCCGGCAACGAAAAAACTTAGCAGGAGAAATCAGTATCCCTTGCAATTAAATTGAGAACTCGCTATAATAGTTGCCGGAAGCTTTGCAGCAAAGAAAAAGGAGGCTGCTTTTTGTGGATGAAAAATGCTTTGAAACGCTCAAGACAAAGGCGTCTACGCTGCCGGAACGGACGGCGGAACAGATATCGAAGCTGATTGTAGAACAGCATCTGACCAACGAGGATAAGCTTCCCAGCGAATTTGAACTGGCGGAGCTTCTGAATGTAGGCCGGGGGACGATTCGGGAGGGCGTAAAGTTGCTGGTGGCCCGGAACGTGCTGGAAATCCGGCGGGGCAAAGGGACGTACATCGCGCAGAATCCGGGAGAAGTTCCGGACCCGCTGGGATTCGCCTACTATCCGGACCAGTTCCAGTTGGCACTGGATTTGTTGGAGGTGCGCGCTCTGGTGGAGCCGTGGGTGGCCAAAATAGCGGCAGAGCGTGCGGGCGAGGAGGACCTGAAGCAGCTGCGGGAGACGTGTTCCGTGGTGGAGCAGGATATTCTGGGGGAACGGGACCACTCGAAAAGCGACATTCTGTATCATGTAGCCATTGCGAAATGCACACAGAATCTGGTGGTGCCGAAGCTGATCCCCATTATTACCTATTCGATTTCACTGTTCGTATCGCTGACGGAGAGCCGGCTGAAAACGGAGACGCTGATTGGACACCGGGAAATTTTGGACGCCATTTCCGGCCGGGATGCCGAACGTGCCAGACGGGCAATGGTACAGCATATTGAGTATAACCGGGTCATGCTGGAGAAAGTAATCGAAGAGAGGGCCGGGTCATGAAAAAAATTGTGGTCAGCGCCTGCCTTCTGGGCGAAAACTGTAAATATAACGGTGGAAACAACAGAAATCAGAGAATCATTGATTTCCTGCGGGATAAAGAGGTGATCGCTGTCTGTCCGGAGGTATGGGGCGGACTGCCGGTGCCGCGTCCCTGCGCCGAACTGTGCGGCGTCCGGGTGCTGAACGTGAACGGAGAAGACGTGACCGCCCAATACCGGGCGGGGGTCAGGCGGGTACTGGAGGCTCTCGCAGGACAGGAGATTGATTTTGCGGTCCTGCAATCCCGCAGCCCCGCCTGCGGCGTCAAGCAGGTCTATGACGGGAGCTTCAGCGGCAGAAAAATCCCCGGAATGGGACTGCTCGCCCAGGCGCTGAAGGAGCGGGGCTGTCAGGTCGTTGACGCCGGGGATGCGGATTGGTTTTTCTGCACAAAGGATGAAGGAAACATTTGTCAATAATATGAATTGTAATTTCTTGTGGGACGTGTTAAATTAGTAGTACAGTCAAGAATACGTATTCTCAAGGCGGAACGATATGATTACAATGACCGAAATCGCAAAGCTTGCCCATGTGTCACAGCCCACCGTCTCCAGAGTGCTGAACGGAAACATGAACGTTGCCCCGGAAATCCGGGAACGTGTCCTTGCCTGTGCCAAAGAACATGACTATCAGATCAACGCGCTGGCAAAAGGATTGCAGGGCAGCAGAACCAATTTAATGGGCGTCCTTTTGACCGATATCTCCAACGGCTTCTTTGCCGACGTGGCCAAGGCCATTGAGACCGAAGCCCGGAAACGTGGGTACAGCATCATCCTCTTCAACAGCAATTACAACACGGAGAGCGAACGGGAATATCTGGACGTGGTGCGCCGCTACCGGGTAGACGGCGTGCTGGCCGTTCCCATTCGGGAGACGAGCATGATGTGGCGGGAGTATGCGGAAAAACTGGATGTCCCTGTTGTCGCCGTCACGCGGTCCGCCAACGGGCTGGATTCCGTGTATGTAGACCATGCGGAGGCCGGCGGAATGGTAGCCGGGCATCTGGTCCGGCGGGGCTATGAAAATTTCCTGTTTATCGGGAAAGAGTACGACAGCAAGTATATAGGATTTCACAGGAAACTGTCGGAGCTGGGGTACGGAGACCGCGCCGCAAATGTGGTATATCAGGACAGCCCGCAGATCACAGAGGCCCTGCGCGGGGCCCTGCACGGACGCCGGTTAGGTATTTTTGCGGGCAATGATATCTATGGACTGCGCATTTTGAGCGCATTGCGGGAATTACAGGTATCGGTCCCCGGGGAGGCCGGTGTCATCGGCTTTGACGACACGATGATGAGCCGGTATCTGAATCCCAGTCTGAGCAGCGTCTCGCAGCCCATTGCGCGAATGGCGCAGAAGGCGGTGTCCCGGCTTGTGTACCGGATTGAGCACCCCGGCCCCTGCGAGCTGCTGGACGATCCGCTGCATGCGGAGCTGGTCATCCGGCAGAGCACATGAAAAAGGACCACAACCGGTGGTTCTTTTTTAGGGATAATGTGAATACGTATTCCCAACGGAATTAAGGTCTCAAATTTATCTCTTTTTGCCGTAATGCGAATACGCATTCAAAATCTGCGTATTCTACCCTTTTAGGAGGGTTGAAATAAAATCAATAGAAGAAAGGAACAAAGGATTATGGATTACGCAAAAGTAGCCCGGGAAATCTATGACAAGGTGGGGAAAAAGGAAAACCTGATCTCCGCCGCCCACTGCGCTACACGTCTGCGGCTGGTGCTGGCGGACAACGCCAAGTGCGACGCAAAGGCAGTGGAGGACATTGACGGCGTGAAGGGTGTGTTTAGCGCGTCCGGACAGCTGCAAATCATTCTGGGGACCGGCACCGTGAACAAGGTCTATGACGAGTTCATTGCCATTTCCGGCCTCTCCGCGGCGTCAAAGGAGGACGTCAAGGCCGCCGCTGCCGCAAAGCAGAACGTGTTCAAACGGGCTATTAAGACGCTGGGCGACGTATTCGTACCGATCATTCCGGCCATTGTGGCCAGCGGTTTCCTCATGGGCATCATGGAGGCGCTGACCTTCATGGTCAACAACGGCTATCTCAACATCGACACTACCGGTTCCATTTACGTCTTCGCAAACCTCTTTGCCAACACCGCTTACACCTTCCTGCCGATCCTGATTGCCTTCAGCGCGGCGCGGGCTTTTGGCGGGAACCCGTTTTTAGGGGCCGTCATCGGCATGATTATGATTCACCCCAACCTGCAAAACGCCTGGACCGTCGCCACGGAGGGCGTGCTGCAAACGCAGAAGGTCTGGTTCGGGCTTTACAGTGTGGATATGGTAGGCTATCAGGGACACGTCATCCCGGTCATCATCGCGGTGTGGGTGATGTGCTTCATCGAAAAACGCCTGCATAAGATTGTGCCCGCCATGTTTGACCTGTTTGTCACCCCGCTGGTCAGCGTGTTCGCCACCGGTTATCTGACCCTCTCCATTATCGGGCCGATTTTTGTCACCATTGAAAACGGCATTATCAACGGCATCCTCACTCTGCTCACTCTGCCGCTGGGCCTGGGAAGTATGGTCATGGGCGGTCTGTACTCCCTGACCGTCGTCGGCGGCATCCACCACATGTACACCGTCATCGACGTGGGACAGATTGCGCAGTACGGCTTCACCTACTGGCTGCCGCTGGCCTCCGCGGCGAACCTTGCGCAGGGTGCGGCCACACTGGCGGTGGCCCTGAAAACCAAGAACGGCAAGACGAAATCCGTGGCGCTTCCCTCCGCGCTGTCCTGTTTCATGGGCATCACTGAGCCCGCCATTTTCGGCGTGAACCTCCGTCACTTCAAGCCCTTTGTCTGTGGTGCTGTCGGCGGCGCGGCGGGCGCGATGTACGCATCTCTGGTAGGTCTGGGCGCCAGCGGCACCGGCGTAACCGGTCTGTTCGGCCTGCTGCTGTGCCTCCACGACCCGGTCAACTATATTATCATGATGGTTATTTCCATTGGCGTATCCTTTGCGCTGACCTGGGTTTTCGGCTACAAGGACGCCGAACCCGCCGCAAAAACTGCTCCCGCCGCCCCACAGGTCACTGTCCCGTCCATTCAGTGCCAGCCGGGCACGGTCTACGCCCCCGCCGCCGGTACTGCGTTCCCCTCTGAGGAGATTCCCGACGAGACCTTTGCCGCCGGTGTTCTGGGCCGCGGCGTGGGCATCAACCCCACCGAGGGCCTTGTGGTAGCCCCCTTTGACGGCGAGATCTCTTCCGTGACAGACACCAAGCACGCGGTTGGCGTCACCTCCCCCGACGGCATTGAGCTGCTGATCCACGTGGGCGTGGACACGGTGGCAATGGCCGGCGACGGCTTTGAGTGCTTCGTTCAGGAGGGACAGAAGGTGAAGGCCGGTGAAAAACTGATTGCCTTTGACCGGGAAAAGATCCGTCAGGCGGGACATCCCGACTGTGTGGTTGTGCTGGTCACCAACTCCGACGATTATCCCCAGCTCTCCATTCAGACCGGCGGCTGCAAGCTGCTGGATCAGGTCATCCATATTTAATTGAATCGTACCGCGGTCCTGCCGGATGCGGCGGGACCGCTCTATATTATACAAGGAGAAACTGCTATGAACGCTCTGCAAAAGGATCTCATTCGTCTGACGGAGGCCGCTGAACGGCAAACCCTTCCGGACAGTCCCTGGCGTCTGGGCCTGCACCTGATGCCGCCTGTTGGCTGGCTCAACGACCCCAACGGACTGTGTTTTTTCCGCGGTGAATACCATGTTTTCTATCAGTATTCTCCCTTCCATGCGGAGGGCGGGGTCAAGTTCTGGGGGCATTACAAATCCCGGGACATGATCTCCTGGGAGCAGTGCCCGGTAATGCTGTACAGCGACGAGACCTTTGATGTGCATGGCGCGTATTCCGGCTCGGCCCTGTGCGAGGAGGACGGGATGTATCTGTTTTACACCGGCAATGTCAAGCACGGCGGAGACTATGACCATATCCTGAACGGGCGGGAAAACAATACGGCCCTGGCCTGTTCGCCGGACGGGGTACAGCTTGCCTGGAAACGCCTGCTGATGAAAAATACGGACTACCCCGGTGAAATGACGCTCCACGTCCGGGACCCGAAGGTGTGGAAACAGGACGGGAAATATTATATGGTGCTGGGGGCCCGGACCAGACAGGATGCCGGTGCGGTGCTGCTGTTCGCGTCGGAGGACAAAACCCGTTGGGAGCATATCAACACGCTCCGCACACCGGAGGCTTTTGGTTATATGTGGGAATGCCCGGACCTGTTCGAGATTGACGGACAGTGGTTTTTAGCCGTTTCTCCACAGGGCGTGACCGGCAAGGGTCCCGGTCTGGAGAATGTCTATGCCAGCGGATATTTCCCGCTGTCCGGCGATTTCCGGAACGAATGCGCATTAGGGGAATTTGTGCCCTTTGATTTCGGGTTTGACTTCTACGCGCCCCAGAGCTTTTCCGACGGAACCCGACGCATCCAGATCGGCTGGATGGGAATGCCAGACGCGGAGTACAGCAATCCGACTGCCGCTCAGGGCTGGCAGCACTGTCTGACGGTGCCCCGTGAAGTGACCATGCAAAACGGCCGCCTGCTGCTGAATCCCGTGCGGGAGCTGGAAACGCTGCGGGAGGAATCATGGGAATATTCGTATTCCGGCAAACGCACGATTGATCTTCCGGTTCTCTCCGACATTCTGATTGCCTGTGAGGACGGGGAGCTGTCCCTGAATCTCTCCGGCGTATCCCTGAAAACATCCGGAAAGCTGCTGATCCTGACGGTGCAGGAGGACGGATATGGGCGTCAGACCCGCACCGCGCCGGTGGAGCGGCTGAAAAATCTGCGGATTCTTGCGGATACCAGCGCGCTGGAGATCTATGTAAACGGCGGAGAACAGGTATTGTCCGTGCGGTGGTATCCGGAGGGTGGACGGAGAACGCTTACCCTTACCGGAAAGGGCAGCGCGGTTGTCTGCCGCCTGCGGGCGCTGCGGATTGAAAAATATGCCTTGTCTTAAACCCCGTTTTACTGTAAAATCTGTATAATAACGCTGAAGCAAAGGAGTATCTGTCCATGAAGATTTTGTATATGGGAACTGCCTCCGCCGAAGGCTGGCCGGGTCTGTTCTGTTCCTGTGACATTTGCAGTCACGCCCGGAAAGAGGGCGGACGCAATCTGCGTACACGGACCCAGGCGCTGCTGGATGACAGTCTGCTGCTGGACTTTCCGCCGGACACGTACTGTCACGCGGTGCAGTATGGCCTGAATTTGGGCGGCATTCATACACTGCTGGTTTCGCACAGCCACATGGACCACTGGTTCCCCACCGACCTGATCCACCGCCACGAGCATTTCGGTCATAACGCCGGGGGAGTCCTGAACGTTTACGGAAACGAGGCTGTAGAAAAATCCTTTTATGAGCATATTCTAATTGACCGCTTCAAGCCCCACCCCATTGACAGCTGCGTGCATTTTTATGTGACGCACGGCGGGGACATCATCCACTCTGACGGCTGGGAGATCATCGCGGTTCCGGCCGACCACGACCACCGGGAGGAATGTCTGGTGTATATCTGCAAAAAGGACGGAAAAACCGTCTTTTATGGCCATGATACCGGACGCGGATTTTCGGCGGAGGCGTGGGAGCTGCTGACCAGAGAAAAATATGATCTGGTCAGTCTGGACGCCACAATGGGGAAAAAACCGACGCCCTCCTATCATATGGGCCTGCCGGACGCCGAGGCCACATTCCAGAAGCTGGAGGAATCAGGCTGTATCAGCAGTCAGACCGTAAAAGTGGTCAATCATTTCAGCCATAACGGGGAAATGACCCATGAACAGCTCACCGCCTGGGGTGCGGAACGCGGGATTTTGGCCGCCTATGACGGAATGGCAGTGGAATTTTAGCGGATTCATGAAAGGTTCTTCTCTTGGATGGCGAAAGTTTGACGTATTTTGACGGGAAACGGTTGACTTTTTTGTGAAAAATTGATATCATGTTGACAATCAAGGAAAGGAATTTGCCGCTGATGATTGACATATTCGATATTATGGGTCCCATCATGGTAGGACCCTCCAGCTCCCATACCGCGGGGGCCGTGCGCATCGGCCGCATGGCCCGCACCCTCCTGGGCGATACGCCCGTCAAGGCCGCCATTCATCTCCATGGCTCCTTCGCCACCACCGGCGTCGGCCACGGTACTGACAAAGCACTGGTGGCCGGTCTGCTGGGTATGCCCCCCGATGATCTGGACATCCCTCTCAGCTTCGACATCGCCGCCGAAAAGGGCCTGAAATTTACCTTTGACGAGATCGACCTCCGCGACGCCCACCCCAACAGCGTCCGCATGGAGCTGACGGGTGAAAACAGCCGCCGCCTCAGCATACAGGCCTGCTCCACCGGCGGCGGACGCATTCTGGTCACCCGGCTGGACGGCATTCATGTCAGCTTTACCGGCGATTACCATACGCTCATCATCGAAAATATGGACAACCGCGGCAATCTCGCCGACGTCACCACTGCCCTCGCCCTTGCCGGGGTCAACGTTGCCAATATGAGCATGAACCGCAGCAGCAAGGGCGGCAATGCGATGATGATTATTGAGACCGATGATCCTGTGCCCGATTATATCGTGCAGCTGATTGAACGGCAGCCGGGTATTTTGCAGGTTATCCACTACAGGAGGGAGAGCTGACCATGAATCTGGATTCTATGAGTGACATCCTGTCCGCCGCCCGGCAGGAGGGGAAAGCGTTTTGGGAGATCGTTCTGGAGACGGATATGAAAAACCGGGGTGTGTCCCGTATGGACTCCCTGCATAAAATGGCCGAGGCGTGGCACGCCATGCGGGAGGCCTCCCAGGTCTACACCGGCGAACGCCGCAGCGTCAGCGGACTGGTAGGCGGTCAGGGGAAGCTGATGCGGGACTATGCCTCCGAAAAAACGCCTATCGGCGGCGATTTCGTGGCCCAGGTGATTGCGGAAGCGCTGTCAATGGGAGAGAGCAACGCCTGTATGCGCCGGATTGTTGCCGCGCCGACGGCCGGGGCTTGCGGCGTTCTGCCCGCCGTACTGATCCCCCTGTACTGGCAGGACAATCTTACGGAGGAGCAGATGCTGGAGGCACTGTTTACCGCCAGCGGCATCGGGGCCGTCATCGCCTACCGCGCCTGTATTTCCGGTGCGGCTGGAGGGTGCCAGGCCGAAATCGGCAGCGCGTCTGCAATGGCCGCAGGGGCATTGGTTTACCTGCGCAAGGGTACGGAGACGCAGATGTGTCATGCGGTGGCAATGGCCCTGAAAAATCTGCTGGGGCTGGTATGTGACCCTGTGGCGGGGTTGGTAGAGGTGCCGTGCGTGAAGCGAAACGTGATCGGCGCCGTGAACGCCATTACCGCCGCCGACATGGCGCTGGCCGGAATCGAAAGCTGTATTCCGGTGGACGAGGTTATCGACGCAATGGGCGAGGTGGGCAGAAGACTGCCTGTGGAGTTCCGGGAAACCGCTCTGGGCGGTCTGGCGGCCACGCCTACCGGCAAGGCTGTTAAGAAAAACCTGCACGGCGGCAGAAAAAAACGCACACTGACCATTAAAGATGCCAGATGGAAATTGGAGAAAAGCGAGTCCGGAGAGGTCGTATTAAGCGCGCCGGGAGCTACATAAAAACAGGAGTGAGGACGCCGCGGGCGTCCTCACTGTTTATTTCAGATCACGAAAAGCAACGGGTCCTCGTCAAAATGCCGCAAACGCCCGGAACCACAGGGCCCCAGGCGTTTGCTAAAATAGGTTAACGTTTGCTGAACTGCGGAGCGCGGCGTGCGGCTTTGAGGCCGTACTTCTTACGCTCTTTCATACGGGGATCGCGGGTCAGCAGGCCGGCTTTTTTCAGTAAGGGACGGTTTTCGTCTCCGGCCAGCAGCAGAGCGCGGGCGATGCCGTGGCGCAGAGCGCCGGCCTGTCCGCTCACACCGCCGCCCTTGACGGTGGCGACGATATCGACCTTGCCTTCATTCGCGGTGACAGCCAGCGGCTGACGAACGATCATCTTCAGGGTATCAAGGCCAAAGTACTCCTCGATGTCACGACCGTTGATTGTAATCGCGCCGGTACCGCCGGGGAACACCTGGACCCGGGCGACAGAGGATTTTCTGCGGCCGGTGCCGTAGAGATAAGGTTTTTTAGACTGATACATATTCCGCTGCCTCCTTTATTCCGCAGTCCAAAGCTCGGGCT